>JBBSII010000082.1:0-10864 GCA_038232175.1 Thermomicrobiales bacterium | reverse complement strand
TGGAACGAGACGCCCCACGGCGGGCCGGGCGCGACGAGCAGGCGCGTGTACGCCAGCGCGCTCGCCCGCCGACAGAACTCCGTCGCCCCGACGATGTCCATGCTCACGGCGAGGTTCGGGCCGTGCTGCTCATTCGAGCCAATTGGCAGCAGCACGACCTCCACCCGGTCGCAGATGTCCCGCACCTCCGGCCACGAGAGGTCCGCGAGCATGAGATCGCGCGTCGATGCGCCCGCGTTGTCCGTTCGATCTGCCATCACTCTCCTTCTTTCCGCGCCCATGTGCGCCATATTCCTCGTTCCTCAAACCTTCGAGCGAGCAGTATACGGGAAGTGGAAGAACGACGACTGAGAGGGAATGCCAGTTGCGCGATCTTGGGTAATGAGTGATTGCACGCATGATCCATCGTATGACCATAGTCTCTACCTATGATACGCTGCGATAGTTGACGATAGACATTTGGGCAGGCAAAATAGTGCGTTGTGTTAGGGGTGCGTCCTGTGCTCCTTCTGCGGCACACAACCTGCGATCTCAGGGCGGCGCGAGCCTCCGGGGTTGCACCAGGTGAAAATTGCAACCAAGATTGCGCGTCGCACCGCCCGGAAGTGGTGATGGCAGGAATCATGCTGCTATCGCGGGCCGAAGGAGTCATGATACATGCTTGAAACGGTACGCAAGCCGGCTGTTGTCACGGCGATTCTGGAAAAGCGGCCGCAGATCGAAGCCGCGCGTCTCGTCTATCCGTTTGCCATCGGTTCGGCATTCGGTCTCGGTCTCGTCGTGCGCGGGGCGCGGACATTCTCACATGATTTCCCGCTGAATGATGGCGGGCTTTTTTACACGATGGTGCAGGACCTTCAGCGCCTCCATTACCAGTTGCCCGCGTACACATCGTACAACGCGGCGACGATACCATTCACGTACTCGCCGTTCGGCCTCTACGTCGCGGGCATCCTCAACGACGTGACGCGGATCAGTCTCATCGATCTCTTCCGCATCGTGCCCCTCATCGTGACATCGCTCGCGATGCTGGCGTTCTTCCTGCTCGCCCGCTCGGTGCTCGTCTCGAAGGGGGCGGTGATCGCCGCGATGTTCGCCTTCGCGCTGATCCCGCGCAGCTTCATCTGGCTGATGATGGGCGGCGGCATCACGCGCGCATTCGGCTTCCTCTTCGCCATCCTCGCCTTGTACGAGGCGCACCGCATGTACACGACGGGTGAGATGCGGCTCGCCGTGCCCACTACCTTATTCGCGGGCCTCACCATCCTCAGTCACATCGAAACGGGCAAGTTCCTCGCGTACAGCATCGTTATCTTCTTCCTCTGTTACGGGTTGAACCGGCAGGGGATCATCAATTCCGCGCTCGTCGCCGCCGGAACCATCGTGCTCACCGCGCCGTGGTGGGGAACGGTCATCGCGTATCATGGCCTCGCGCCATTCCGCGCCGCGAACCAATCCGGGTCATCGATCTTCACCGGCGGTGCCGACCGGCAGAATGTCCGCAACATGCTCCACGTCTTCGGCATCGGCACGAACGAGCCGTACTTCTGGATTATCGGCACCTTCGGCCTGTTGGGTGCGCTCATCTGGCTCATCCGTTCCTTCGCCTCGATCCCCCGGCGGGAGATCGTGCTTCCCTCCCTGCCTCTCTGGTGGCTCGCGATCGTGCTGCTCGACAACCGCGCCGCGAACACGTACACGACGATCCCCGTTGCCCTCCTCGCCGGGACCGGGATCGCCGAGGTACTCCTGCCCGCCTTTAACCGCGCGCTGGGCGAACTCCCCGATGCCCATCAGACCGACCTTGCCCTCGATGGAGCGAGCGATCTGCGTCGCCTCTGGGCCTCCGCCGCGCGGCAGTGGCCGGCCATCCTCGTGACGGGGTTGCTGCTCTGGTACTCCCTCTTCTCCGCGATGAGCACAAGCACGAATGTTTCCGGCGACCTTCCCGCCCTCACCAGCCTGATGCCGAGCGAACGCGCCGCCATGCAATGGGTCGCGCAGGAGACCGATCCGTCTAGCCGCTTCCTCGTCATCAGCGGCAAGCCGATTTGGCCGACGGACTCGGTCTCCGAGTGGTTCCCCTCGCTGGCGCAGCGCACCAGCGTCGCCACACCGCAGGGGTACGAGTGGATGCCGAATCACGCGTTCAACACGCAGATCTGGAAGCACGATCAGGCGCAGGCCTGCGCGTTCTCGGATTCCACCTGCATCGACCGCTGGTCGCTGAGTACCGGGGATGCCTTCGACTACGTCTACGTCCGCGCTGCGGAGGGGAGTTATCCCGTCGCGTCATCTCTCGTCGCCGATTACCGCTACGATCTCGTCTACAATGGCCCCGGCGCGATGATCTTCGCCCGCCATTGACGCGCACGATGTATGCGAAAGCAGGGCGTTAACAGAGAGCAAACAGCGCCCTATTTCGCGATGACATACAATATCTTTGTCATCTATTACGACGCTGAAACGCGGCATTCCATGATATAGCATCGTGCCAAGCCCAGATCATTGTCGATATATTCAAATATGGTTGAGACTTCTGGAAGACTGTGCTGCAACGATGTCTCCACTATGGCACCGTCACCGCGTAGTTCGTGAACGTAATTTCACTGCTTGCGCGTTGCCCGCCGCCCGCGAGGAGACCGTAGCCGCCGCGATCCCCAAAGTCCGCGACGGTGGCGTGCGTCATCACAGTGCCATTTACGGTGAAGAGGTACGTCGTGCCGGTCGCCTCGACGCGGAGTGTGTTCAGCCCGCCGCGCATGATCGCCGCGCTCGGCTGCCACCCGCCAGTGAGCGAGCGCATGCTGCCATTGATTTTCGCCAGCACATTGAAGGCGCCGTCGTTCGCGATCACGAAGAAGAGCGCGTTGCGATCATCCGTCCGCCGCACGACCAACCCCATCATGCCATCGTCCGCGCCAGCCGTCTTGCGCGCCTGCACCGCGTAGATCACGTTCGATGCCGAGAGATCGTTTGGGTAGGTAAGCACAGTCAGCGCGCTCGCGTCAGCGTTGACGTGGTACGATTTCCCAACATATCCCTTCGGTGGCAAGCCACTCTTCGGGGAGGAGAAATCGTCGATGAACACGGGGCCGGAGCGCGACGCCGGTCCTGCGGGCGCGACCGTCGCAGCAGGCTTGCCGGCCGCATTGCTCGATGCATTGGGCGGCGCTGCGCCGAGGCTGAGCCTGCCGCTCCCGGTCACATTTTCGCCGCGCTCCTTGCCCTGCGGCACCCCGGCATGGGACGCGAGGAAGGCGAGGATCGCGTCCGGCGTCGCGTCGGGATACGCCTGCTTGTAGAGCGCCGCCGCCCCGCCGACGTGCGGCGCGGCGGCGCTCGTGCCGAGGAAACTCGTGACGCCGACGGTCGCGTATGCACTGCTCGTCACGCGATCCGGCGCGCCGAGATCGGGCTTGGCACGCCCGTCCAGCGTCGGCCCGTGTGACGAGAAGGGTTCCACCGTGTCCGTGCGGACATTGATCGCGGCAATGGCAACCGCGCCCCGCGCGTCGCCAGGGACGGTGAGGCTACCGTCCGGTGTCGTCTGCTCCGGTTGCGCCCCCCGGATGATGAGGTTCATCGGCAAATCGGGGTCCTGGGCGTTAACTTTCCGAACCTTCAACGTGTACATGCCCGATGGCAGCGTGCCCGTGATATGCTCGACGGGCCGCTTACCGGTGCGCGCCTGGTCGATATCGCCCCGCGCCGCCTCCTGACCCGCGCTATTGTACAGCAACAGGTCGTAGTTGACGTGCGTCTGCTTCCAATCATCCCAGTTCAGATAGATCTCGAACGGGTCGCCCTGCATCCGCACCGTCATGCTATCTTTCGTCTTGCCGCCCGCAAAGTCGTGGAAACCGTCGTGATCCGTGTCCGCACAGGTCGCGGCGTAGTGCTTGTCCGCGAAGTTCCCGGCGGATTTGACGAAGAAGACCCCCGCCGCCTTCGCTTTGTCCACCGCCTGCGCCAGTTCGCTCGTCCCATCCGTCGGGTAATCGCCGTAGAAGCCGAGTGAGGTCGTGATAATCGACACGCCGACCGTCCCCACGAGCCACTGCAGCGCGGCGACGAAACTCCCCGGCGTGTCTGTCGCGGCGAGATAGAGTTCGGCGTCCGGTACCATCTCGCGGACGATCTCCGCGCACGCCGTCCCGTGGATCGTGTCGCTATCCGTCGTGCGATCCTCGATCAGTTCATCGCTGCGAAAGGAGCGGGCGACCATCTTTGTCGTTCCAATGAATTGAGGATACCGAACAAATCCGCCGTCGATCACGCCAACTTTCACGCCTTTGCCGGTAATTCCTGCCATCTGCCAGCCATCCGCGCCCGTTACATGCACGCCCTCGCTTGTCGCACCGCGCGCGGAGGGGACGACAGTGGTAATGCCCGTGGTAGCATTCGTCGGTGACGGTAGAGTCGGTCTGGCTTGTAGTGTGGCGGTCGGCATGGGTGCGTTGAGGCTGCACGCGGTGGAGAACAGTGCGATGAGGAGGCACCAGCGGATGCTTCCTGCCCCACTCGGCCCGCGTCGATGATCGCTCTGCTGCTCCACGCGCCGCACCCCTCCGCCCGCTCGTTACTGCGCACCATGCATCCTATTGTAGACGGTTTCCGCAGCGAACGAGTGGGCGCTTCCGTGCGTTGCCAATCTCGCGCGTCACTTCATCCACAGCGGTGAACATAGCAGACGGTGAATGTGCGCTACACTGTCCAAAGGGCTAGTCTGCGTGGCGTATCACGATGCCCCGACGCGAATAGTGGGACGAAGATGCGCCCTCCATGTCCAAGCGAGCGATGGAGGGAAAATGGTGCGGAAAGAGAATCTTGATGCTGATGACGTGGCAGATGCGTCGTCGCGCGACGCATCGCGGCGGGTCCGCTCCCGCCTCTCCCTGCTCGCGTTGTGCATCCTCGTGGGTGGGTCGGGTATCCTCCATTTCGCCGTGCCCGGCCCCTATCGCCGCATCGTGCCCGCGCCGTTGCGCGCGCAGGCCGCCGCTGTCGTCGCCGTGAGCGGCATCTGCGAGATTATTTGCGCCGCGCTCCTCGCCGTCCCGCGCACGCGGCGGCTCGGCGCGACCGCGACCGCCGCCTTGTTCGTGGCGGTCTTCCCCGCCAACCTCCAGATGGCATTGGACAGTCTGCACACCGATGGGCCGCTGTCACCGAGCATCGTCGCCATCATCTGGTTGCGCCTGCCCCTGCAACTGCCGCTCATCCTCTGGGCACTGCGCTTCCGCTGTGCGCGGCAGACTTCTCCCGCTGTTGTGCGTGCCCCATCCGCATAATGAATCGGCACGCGGCCAGACATGGCCCCCTCGCAAGCCCCTGTGCTATGCGCGGGCGCGATACCCCCGCAAGAAGGCGACAATTGCCGGGCCGACCTGCTGCGGCATCTCGGCGTGCGGATAATGCCCCGCGCCCTCGACCATGAGCAGTTTCCCATGCAGCCGCTCGGCGAGCCAGATGGCCTCCGCCTCGGGGTGCGTGAAGTCTGGGTCCTTCGTCCCGAAGATGACGAGGGTCGGCGCTTTCACTCCATCCATCCGCGCCTCGCACTCCGCCTTCGACGCCGCGAGCATCCCCTTCAGCGCCTCAAAACGCCCCGGCTCGCGCAGGTTCGCCTTGAGCGCCCCGCGATAAGTGGCGAGATCGGCGGGGGGCGCGGTCGGGTAGAGCGACTTGTAGTACATTCCCCACGTCGGCACGCCCCACGGCCCTGCGAAGGCCGCCTTCACCATCAGGTCGCCGACGAACGAGGACGACTGATCGGCGGGATGATCGCGCACGAAGGCGTCGATCAGCACCTGCCCCGTGAAGAGGTCAGGCGCGTCCGCCGCCGCCCAGACGCCCATCCCAGCGTTGGACGGCCCGCAGCGACCAGCCCGGCGACGGCCGATCCGAAGACAAGCAGCTCGAGGATTAAGTGCCACGGTTCGGGCACCGTCACCGATGCCTTGGAGGCCACGAAGATGCCCCAGATCACTGCGGCCACCAGCGGTGTGCCGATGCCCAGCCCGATCTTCGCGATCAGTCCCGTTCCGGTGTGCGATCCCCAATACGCCAGCGCGGCCAGGGCGCAGAGTTCCAGGAGGAATCTGAGTGCCAGGTTGACGGACTTTATCGATGTGTACACGGCGCTCATCGCCGTCTCCTTTCCCGTTCCTACTTATCGCATCGCGCGGCACCCGATACTCCTGGTGGCATTGGTATTCGCTCCGGTCGGGCGCGACTGATCCTGGGGCCATTGTGTAGCGATCACGCTGGCGGCGCAGTGATTTTTGTTGTAGCGGGGTGTGACTTTTGTTACGCGGCGTCCCGCACCCACGCGACGCGGTAGAGGCGATCCGGGTCGAGCAGCACGATGTCACCGGAGCGGGTGGCGAGCAGCCCCTCCGCCCGCAACTCGCGCAGGATGCGCGCCACGACCTCGCGCACCGAGTCACATCAACGGCACGCTCACCTGCGGAAGCATAACAAGGGAACCGGAGCAACCATCGGTACGAGCCACGCGCTAATATGCAACATATCCCGATAGCCCGCAGACGATGTGAGATCGCGATATGATGAGGAGAGATGAAGGCATTCGGCATACGAGAAGGTGGAGCGCCCCATGCGGATCGAAGCGAGTTTGAGTGACGTACCCTGGGCGGAGATTCCCGCGCTGGCGAGCAACATCGAGCGGATCGGGTTCGATAGCATCGCGCAGGCGGAACTGCGGCGCGATCCCTTCCTGCCCCTGACGCTGGCAAGCATGGCGACGAGCACGGCACGTCTGGCGACCTCAGTGGCGATTGCCTTCCCGCGCAGCCCGACGGCGGTGGCGTACACCGCGTGGAACCTGCAGGAGATGTCGAACGGGCGGTTCGTGCTCGGCCTCGGCACGCAGGTGAAGGGGCACATCGAGCGCCGGTTCAGCACCGTCTGGGGGTCGCCGGGGCCGCGACTGCGCGAGTACATCCTCACGCTGCGGGCGATCTGGGAGACCTGGCAGCACAAGACGCCGCTCAATTATAAGGGCGAGTTCTACGCGGTCGATCTGATGACGCCGGAATTCAGCCCGGACCCGCTGCCCGTGCCGCCGCCACAGGTTCAGATCGCGGCGGTGAACACCTACAACATCCAACTCGCCGGGGAACTCTGCGACGGCCTGCGTATCCACCCCTTCTCCACCCCCGCGTACACGCGCGACGTGATCTGGCCGAATGTCGCGATCGGCGCGCAGAAGTCGGACCGCTCGCTCGCTGATTTCGAGATGGTCGGCGGCGGCTTCATCGCGACGGGCGCGACGGAGGCGGACGTGCGGGCCGCGCGCGAGCAGGTGCGCTACCGGATCGCCTTCTACGCCTCGACCCGCACGTACCTCCCGGTGCTCGAACACCACGGCTGGGGCGCGATGAACGGCGAGCTGCGCCGCCTGATCGCCGAGAGCCGCTGGGGCGACCTCGCCGCCGTCGTCCCCGACGATGTGCTCGACGAGTTCTGCGTCTCCGGCACCTACGACACGATTGTCGCGGGCATCAAAGCCCGCTCCGCAGGCATCGTGGACTGCATCGGTTTCCCGCTCCCGCAGAATTTGGACGCACCGAGCGACGACTATCTCAGCGCGCTCAACGATCTCCGCACCATCACCTCGGCATCAGAAGGGCGTTGAGGCCGGAAAAGAATGAACCGCGAAGGCGCGAAGGACACGAAGAGGAGAGGAGGAAAACGATAATCCTCCTTTCTCCTTCGCGTCCTTCGCGCCTTCGCGGTTCAAATTTCTCGCGCGGCTCGACCTCGTTACGCCTGCACGGGGCGGAACTTGGGCAGGGTGATCTCGTCCGTCACGTCCTCGTAGACGATCTCGACGGGCATCCCGATCTTCACGGAATCGGGGTCGGGCGTGACCTCGATCAGGTTCGACATCAGCCGCACCCCCTCTTCCAGTTCGATCAGCGCCACGACATACGGCAGTTCCTCCGCGAAGCCGGGCGCGCGGTTCAGGTGGACGATCGTGTACGCATGGAGGACGCCCTTACCGGAGACCGGCTCCCACGCGATGTTGTCCGAGAGCGTGTACGGGCTCATGCCGCGGGGGTAGAAGAAGAACCTCCCCGTGTCGTTGCACTTCTGAATCTGCATCGCGTGCGCCTTCAGGCTCTCCCAGTACGGCGCGGTCGTCGGGTCGCTCTGCGGCAGTGGTTTCTTGTAGTCGGCCATTGTTCACTCCGTTCATCGAAGGACTAAGGACTGAGGACTAAGGACTGAGTGGGGAAGGGGCCTTGCGGCCTTATCCTCTTCCGTGCAATCTACACTTTGGAGGAAAGTGATACGCCACGACTTGCATCTCCTACTTAGTCCTTAGTCCTACCTACGCTCTTCCAAGGATCGCTGTGCCGGCGGACGAGAGCACGCCGCCCGTGCCGTGGACGACCGCGAGTTTGGCGTCCTGCACCTGCCGGATGCCCTGATCCTGGTAATCGTGGCGCAATTGACGCACTGCCTCGATGATCGCGAACATGCCGTACATGCCGGGGTGGTTGTACGAGAGGCCGCCGCCGTTCGTGTTCATCGGGAACGGGCCACCGGGGGCGGTACGCTGCCCGCTGACGAACGCGCCGCCCTCGCCCTTGGCGCAGAAGCCGAGTTCTTCCAATGAGAGGAGCACGGTGTAGGTGAACGAGTCGTAGATCATCGCGAGGTCAAGGTCGCTATGCGTCACGCCCGCCATCTCGAAGGCGCGCCGACCGGAATGCTTCGCCGCGAAACTCGTCAGGCTCGGCATCTGCGAGATCATCGCGTGGTCGTGCCCCTCGCCGACGCCGAGCACCGCGATCGGCGTCTGCTTCAGATCGCGCGCGCGCTCGATGGAGGTCATCACGTACGCACCGCCCGCATCGGTCACGAGGCAGCAGTCGAGCAGATTGAACGGCCACGAGACGAGCCGGGAGTTGAGCACGTCCTCAATCGTGATCGGGTCGCGCATCATCGCCTTCGGGTTGAGCATCGCCCACTTGCGGGTGGCGACGGCGATCTCCGCCAACTGCTCCTTCGTTGTGCCGTACTCATACATGTGGCGCGAGCACGCCATCGCGTATGCGCCTACCGGCTGCGGCAGGCCGAACGGCGCCTCGAACTGGTTGCGGAGCGAATCGCGCGACGACGGGTAGCCCGGCATCCCGATGCGGGAACGCCCGCTCTCCCCGTGCGTAACGAGCGCGACCTCGCAGCGGCCCGTCGCAATCGCCGCCGCCGCGTGCGCGATGTGGATAACGAACGACGACCCACCGACCGATGTGCTGTCCGTCACCTTCGGCTCGATGCCGAGGTATTCGCCGAGGTCGAGCGTCGAGATGCCCGCCGTGAACAAGCCGTCCACGTCGTTCTTCGTCAGCCCCGCCTCCGCGAGCGCGGAGCGCGCCGCCTCCGCGTGGAGCATGATCGCCGGCTTATCCGGCACCCTGCCGATCTGATCCGATTCCGCCACCCCAACGATGGCGGTCTTCCCTGAGATACGCTCCATAGTCTCCACCCTCCCTAACCGCCGAATCGAAACATATTGAACCGCGAAGGCGCGAAGGGCGCGAAGAAAGAGAGAAGAAATTTTCGATTCCTATCTTCTTCGCATTCCTTCGTGTTCTTCGCGCCTTCGCGGTTCAAATCGGACCTTCTTCCGCTATACCCACGTCAGCTCGTGGTACGGTTCGATTTTCGTACCCCAGAAGCTGAGGCCGTTGCCGACGTCCACCCACTCGCCCGGCGGGATCGCCTCGATCTCCTTGCCGAAGTCCGAGCGGTTCTTCTGCTCCTCCAAATCAGGGCCGAGGGCCTGCGGGATGACCGTGCAGAGTTCCTCGACCGTCCAGCGGTGATCGGCGCGCAGGGTCTTGATGATCTTCGGCTGCGCCATCAGGGCGATGTTGTAGCCGAACGAGCCGAAGATGTGCCCATTAATCTCCTGCGCGGCGTCGCTGGCGAGGAAGGCGATTAGCGGCGCGACGTTGTCTGGGTCGCGCTCGGTCCCCTTCGCCAGTTCGCTCGGCATTTTGCCGGTATGCGCGACCGCCTGCACCGCGCGCGGGATCGAGTCAATCATCCGCGTATGGCCGGTCGGCAGGATGGCGTTCGCGGTCACGCCGTACCGCCCGAGGCCGTTGGCGCAACTGAGCGTCAGGCCGATGATGCCCGCCTTCGCCGCCGCATAGTTCGGCTGGCCCGGCGCGCCGAAGGCGGAGGTGGACGAGAAATTGACGATCCGGCCCGACCGCTGCTCGCGGAAGCGCGTCGAGGCATGGCGGCAGGTGTTGAACGTCCCCTTCAGATGGACGTTGATGACCGCCAGCCATTCCTCCTCCGCCATGTTGAAGATCATCCGGTCGCGCAGGATGCCCGCGACATTGACGACGATATCAATCTTGCCGAAGGTATCCACCGCCTGCTGAATCATCCCCTCGGCGGCCTCGTAATCGGTGACCGAATCGGTGTTTGCGACCGCGTTGCCACCCGCCGCCGTGATCTCCGCCGCCGTCGTCGCGGCGGGGCCGCTATCCACGCCGTGCCCGTCGAGGCTCGCGCCGAGGTCATTGACGACGAGCGACGCGCCCTCCTGCGCGAGCAGCAGCGCGACCCCCCGGCCAATCCCCCGGCCAGCGCCGGTGACGAGCGCGACTTTCCCATCAAGGAGTCCCATTATCCGTTCCCCCTCACTTCTTCGTGTTCTTCGCGTCGTAGTACGCGCTCCGCTCCCACAGTTCGACGCCGGGCGCGATCGCTTGCCAACTCGCCGGGTCCGCCTGCATGGCGGCGGTGCCGCGCGCCGGGCGCTCCATCACCGGCACCTGTACCGGCTCCGGCAAGTTGACCGCATCGCCGATAT
>JBBSII010000081.1:0-10914 GCA_038232175.1 Thermomicrobiales bacterium | reverse complement strand
GGACGGTCATCTCCCACGCACAGTGACGCGTCTCCGCCGTCACGAACGTGGCGGTGAGCGTTTCCTTACTGACATCGATGCCGAGCA
The DNA here is from genome assembly GCA_038232175.1 of Thermomicrobiales bacterium. GTDB lineage: Bacteria > Chloroflexota > Chloroflexia > Thermomicrobiales > JALYUS01 > JALYUS01. The sequence continues at coordinate 10,827 of JBBSII010000081.1, read as the reverse complement.
TCCCGCCTTGCCTCCTGCCCGTCGCTCCCTTGCGGCCATCGACCGTCCGCGCCTGCGGCGGTAGGATTCCTCATCGGTGATCGGGCGGATACTGCCGTCGTCTTCCCTTGACCGTCCCCACTGGGCGGTACGGGGCCACGGTGAGGGTCAGGAGACCCGATCCACCGATAAGAGGTCAACCATACAAGGGGTTGGGGGGGTAGGATTCCCGTAAGCCCCCCATTCTTCTTCCGCGTCCATGCGGTTCCTGTGGCTTCGCTTTTCTGTCCTTCTCCGCGTCCTTAGCGCATTGTCGAGGGGAGCAACCCAAGTTCCCCGCGGTACTTGGCGACCGTGCGCCGCGCGATCTGGATACCGAGGTCCTTCAGTTTGTCGCAGATCTCGTCGTCCGTCAGCGGGTGGTCCTCGCGGTCCACCAACTCCTTAATCACGTCCTTGACACCGAGCGAGGCGGTGAAGAAGTTGGAGAAGGGGATGACGCGCCGTTCCGGTAGGAGCACGTATTTGTTCGCGGTGGCGCGGCTGACGGTGGACTCGTGGACGCCGAGCGCCTGCGCGACCGCCGCGCGCGTGAGCGGCTTCAACTCGCGGACGCCGTAGCGCAGGAAATCCTCCTGGTCCTCGACGACGTACTGGGCGACCTGCTGCAACATCGCGCCGCGCTGCCGGACGCCGTGCAGGAAGAGACGGGCGCGCGCCACGCTCTCGCGGATGTGCTCGCGCTCCTGATCGGACAGCCCCGCGAGCATCCCGCGGTCCGACGCGATCGCGGAGTAGGACTCGTTGATGCGCAGACGGTTAGACCCGCTCTCCGGGACGACGGCAACGAACTCGCCATCGAGGTCTGTGCGGATGACGACATCCGGTGTGAGGAAGCCGGTCGCGGAGGTCTTCCGCCCCGCGCGGGCGCTGGGACTCTGGAGCGGATGGGGCGTCAGGTGCGCGCGGATGAAGGCGCGCGCACCCTCAATCGCGTCGGTCGCAACGCCGAGCGTGTTCGCAATGTGCGCGAACCGCCCCGCCGCGAGGTCCGTCAGGTGATCCGCGATAATCTGCTCGACCGGCTCCAGGATCTCCATGCCGCTCTCGCGCAGCCCACGCAGTTGCAGCAGGAAAGATTCGCGGTAGTCGCGCGCTGCCACCCCCACCGGCACGACGCTCTGGACGGCCCGGAGGACGAGCAGCGCGGTCTCCTCGTCGCACTCACACGCGAGCGCGGTCTCCTCAAGGGTGGTGTCGAGGAGACCGCGCTCATTGATGTGGACGATGAAGAAGGCGGCGATACGGAACTGCGATTCCGGGATCATGGTCGAGGCGTCGGAGAGCCACTGTCGCCGGAGATCCTCGTCTGACGCGACCGCCGTGAAGGGGTCGTAATCATCCTCGCCGTCGTTGCGGCGCGATACCGTCTGATACCATTGATCCGGGTACTCCTCGTACGAATCGCGCGCGCTCATCTCCTGCGCGCGGTTGTTGCACATGGAACACCAGCCATTGCGCAACGCCTCGCCACAGATCGGGCACTGGCGGGTCTCGTCGCCGTCGGGGCTATCGAAGTCGAGTTCGAGGGCAGGGTTCTTCATAATTTCCGCGCGCATCGCCGCTTGCAGTTCGGTGCGTGAGAGGAGGAGGACTTGATTTGCTTCGATGAGGACGGGGGAAATCCATTGACGCTGCTCGTGGGTGAAATCCATTGAGTGGTGTAGACCAGCCATCAGCCCGTGCTCCCTCTCCATGTTCCGTGATGAACCCATTGATGCGGAGCGCCCGCCGCGCGCATTCTATCGCAAGAAGTGTGCCGCGTCAAAATCCCTTGCTGTAGCAGGCATGGCATACTTTGTGCTAACCGGGATTTACACTGCGAGTAGGAAGAATACGTGTTTTCCGAATCAGCGTTACGAGGAGGCGGCGCTCGCACCACGCGCATCGAGGCGCTCCGCAACGATTGCCAGCAAGTCGCAGAGGTTGAACGGCTTACGCATGAATGTCAGCCTCCGGCGCTGGAATTCCACGCGCGTATCATTCGCGGTGAGAAAGAGGACCGGTATGTGCGCGGCTCGCTCGGACCGACGCAACGTATCGTACACCTCAATGCCGTTCGCGCCAGGGAGTTGGTAATCGAGGATGAGCAAGTCCACCGCGTGGTCGGCAAGAAAAGCAATCGCCTCGCGTCCGTTGTGCAAGCAACGGGTGTGCACGCCAGTTTCTTCGCTGAGCGCGTCCGCAATCAGCGACGCGATCGCCTCGTCATCATCAACAATGAGCACCTGTGCGCGCGATCGCATCGTCATTATCACCATCATCGTTCCCAGGGCCAAAAAAACCATAGCGCATACGAACATTTACCATGCACGCGCTCTGCAGCCTTCAGCGCAAGAATGGTGCCATTACCTTGTAGTGCATCGCGGGCGCGTTTTGGTTGACAGGGCAAGCGGTACGGGCGTAAGGTTGGCGCACGCATCTGCTGGCGGCATCCCACCGGCGTCGGACTCCGCGACGGAACACCGGGTTGCTCCTTCCAATAAAGGTAGGCATCAATGTTTGCATCCAATGTTCGCTCGCGGTTGAAGCGGGCGATTTTCGCGTGGCCACCGTGGATGCACCACGGCGCGGCGCTGCTCCTCGTCGCGGCGACGACCGCGCTGATCGCCCTCGTGAACAGCGATTGGAGCTTCCTCGATCGCATCACCATCATGAACCCCGGCACGGTCTACATCATCGCGGTGGCGCTCACCGTCGTGCTCTTCGGCATCGGCCCGGCGCTGCTCGCAGTCGGGGCATCGGCGCTCGGACTCGCGCTCTTCTTCGCTGAATATGAGAATGGGGAGCGCGTGATCGTCCTCGTAATCACGATGGTCATCATCGTCTACCTGGGCCACCGGCAACGGCGCGCGCAGATTGCGGCGGAGGGCACGCAGGCGAAAGCGGAGGCGCTGCTCGATCAGGTCGAACGCGAGCGGCGATTCACGCAGGACATCCTCGAAAACGTCCCCGTCGGCATCGCCGTCGTGCGATCCGACGATTTCACCGTACTCTCGTTCAACGGCGAATACGACGCCTCGGTGCAGCGTGCGCCGGGTTCGGAGCGGCTGGCGGTGGGGAAATCGCTTGTTGATACCCTCGCGCCCGATGCCCGCAGCCCCGCGACGCGCCTCCTTTCCCACACGCGCGACACGGGCGTGCCCGAGCGGACCACGGCGTATGCATCGGCGGTCGTGCCGGATCAGTTCTACGACGGCAGCATCCAGCCGCTCCGATTCGGCGACGGCACGGACGCGCTGCTGATTACGTCGGTGAATGTGACGGAGCGCGTGCATGGCGAGCGCGAGCGGGAAACACTGCTCGCGCAGGTGGAGCAGCAGGCGGCGCAATTGGAGGCGACATTCGAGTCGATGCTGGACGGCATCGCCGTCTACGACGCCGAGGGCAACGTCCTCCATCGCAACGAGGCATTCTACCGCCTGCTGCGACTGGAGCCGGGCGCCGCGCCGCCGCTCTGGGAAGCGTTCATCCGGGACATGAATTTGCGGCACGCGGACGGCACGCCGATGACGCGGGAGCAGACCCACTCGTACCGCGCGCTGCGGGGCGAAACAATCCGCGATACGGTCGTCCTCGTGCGAGATGGCCGGGGGCGGGACCGCTTCCTGAGCCAGAACGCCTCCCCGATCCGGGCGGCGGATGGCCGGGCGATCGGCGCGGTTGTCGTCTTCAACGATGTCACGGAGCGGCTGGAGCGAGAGCGGGAGCGGGAGCGTTTGTTGCAGCTGGTGGAGGAGCGCCGCCAGTTCGCACAGGCAATCTTCGACACCGTGCCGGTTGGCCTCGCGGTGATCGACACGGAGACGCTCACCTTCAGCACCGCGAACCCCGCCTTCCGCGCCGATGTGCGGGAGCCGTACCGCAACCGCAGCCTCAACGATGTTCCGCTCGCGGGCATCTTCCCGGACATCGACGACACCGACGCGGTCGCGCGGTTGCGGGCCATCGCGACGACGGGCGAACCGTTCACGCGCCGGGCCGCGCGCTACATGCACCTGGCGCGCGGCGAGACCTACTTCGATGAGATGGTCGTCCCGCTCCCCGGTGCGTCCGGTCGGGGGCGGTACGTGCTGTACCAGACGGTCGATGTGACGGAGCAGGTGCGGGGGCAGCAGCGGATCGCCATGCTCGCGCAGGCGGCGTCGGAGCGCGCGAGCCAGTTGGAGGCGATCTTCGGCGCGCTCACGGAGGGAGTGATCCTCGCGGACGTGCACGACACCATCATCCGAAGCAACGCAGCCCTGGCGCGCATTCTCGGCCTCGATGCGGGGGAGCCGCTGCCGCCGCTTAACCACTTCGGCGTGCGGTTCGCGATGCGCGACGCGGATGATGACGCGATCCCGCAGGAACTGCGCGTGGCGAAGGCCGCGATGCGCGGCACGACACAGACGGGCCGGGTGCGGCGGTTCCGCACGGCGCGCGGGGAGGAACGCTGGATGAGCGTCAGCGCGTCCCCCGTGCGCGACGCGGCGGGCATAATCGTCGGCGTGGCGATGACTCTGCGCGATGTCACGGAGGAGCGGCGTGCCAGTGAGGAGCGCGAGCGGCTGCTGCGGGAGATGGAGGAGCAGCGCCGCTTCGCGCGGACGATCATCGAGAGCGCACCGGCGGGTATCATCGTCTTCGGCGCCGCCCCGGTGTTCACGGTGCGGCTCGTCAACGACCAGGCCCTGCTCCTGCTCGACCCGGCCTGGCGCGGCCGGGGCATCACCGGTGAGCCGCTCCATGCGTTCATCCCCAATGCGGAGGAGTCCGGCATCCTCCCGATTTTCCGTCGGGTGGTGGAGACTGGGGAGCCGGTCCATCTGCGCGAGTTCGAACTCGTCGGCTTCGAGCGCGGCACGACGTACTTCGACTGGAGCCTCGTCCCGCTGCACGAAACCGGGGATGGCGTGACGGGATTGCTTCTGCTCATCACGGAGGTGACAGATCGCGTCCTGTCGCGGCAGCGGATCGAGGAACTGGCGGATGCCGCCGCCTTGCGCGCCGCCGAACTGGAGGCGGTGATCGCCAACATGCCGGATGGCGTCTCCATTCACGGGCCGGATGGCCGGATCATCCAGATGAACGCGACGGGCCGACGTATTTCCGGCGAAGAAATTTCCCCGGAGCAGTCGCTCTCGGCGGTCGTTGAGCACTTCGACCTGCACTACCCGGACGGGCGCGTGATCCCGCTGGATGACCTGCCGCTTCCCCGCGCGCTGCGTGGAGAAATCATCTCCGGGTACGAATTCATCAGCCACGCGCGCAACGGCGCGCGCAATATCCTCACGAGCAGCGCGCCGATCCGCAGCCTGGCGGGGGAGATCACCAGCGCGGTCGTCGTCTTCAGCGATGTGACGGAGCGCAGGCGCGCGGAAGGGCTGACGACGCGCCTCGGGCGCATCCTCGATGCGTCGTTGAACGAAATTTATGTCTTCGACGCCGACTCCCTCCGGTTCGTGCAGGCCAACGCGGGCGCGCGCCGCAATCTCGGGTACTCGATGGAAGAACTGCTGGCGTTCACGCCGCTCGACCTGAAGCCCGCGCTCACGCAAAAATCGTTCGACGCACTGCTCGCGCCGCTCCGCGCGGGGGAAGAAGACGAGATCACGTATGAAGGCGTGCACCAGCGCAAGGATGGCTCGCGCTACCCGGTCGATGTCCACCTGCAACTCTCGCGCTCCGAGACCCCGCCGGTCTTCGTCGCGATCGTGCAGGACATCACGGAGCGGCACGTGGCGGAGGAGCAGCGCGAGCGGTTGCTGCGGGAGATCGACGAACGGCGCAGGCTCGTGCAGACGGTGATCGAGAGCGCACCGGTCGGCATCGCGGCCTTCGCAACGGACCCGGAGATGTCCGTCCGCGTCGTCAACGACCCGTACCTGCGGCTGCTGGGCGTCCCGCCGCGCGATGCGGGGTTGGCAGGCGTCGGCATGCGCTCCTTCATTGCCGGGGCGGAGGCCGACCTGCTCCTCGCGCATAACCGGCGGGTGATCGAGACCGGGGAGCCGATTTCGCTCCGAGAGTTCGCCTACCATGGCCTCGCGCGGGGGCCGTCGTACTTCGACTGGAGCCTCGTGCCGCTCCATGAGGCGGATGACCGCGTCACGGGGGTGCTGTCGCTCGTCTCCGACGTGACGGAGCGGGTCGAGTCGCGACGGCGGATCGAGGAACTCGCGCTCACCGCCGCCCAGCGCACGCGCGAGATGGAGATCGTCATCGCATCAATTGTTGACGGCGTGATGGTGACGAACGCCGCGGGGGTCATGGTCCTGGAGAACGACGCCTCCCGCCAACTGACGGGGCGGGTGGGGAGTGTCGTGCATCTCAGCCTCGATCAGCACGTTGGCGTATATGGAGCACGCAACCCGGACGGCGAGATGATGCGGACGGAAGACCTGCCGCTGGCGCGCGCCGTGCGTGGCGAGACGGTGACGGAGCAGGTGCTCCTCCTCCGGCGCGTCGACACCGGGGATGACCGCTTTCTCCTCTGTTCGAGCGCGCCGGTGCGGGCCGCAAACGGCACGATCACGGGGGCGGTCGCGGTCTTCCGGGACATCACGCAGATGAAGCAACTCGAACAGATGAAGGACGAGTTCGTCTCAATTGCCGCGCATGAGCTTCGCACGCCACTCACGGCGATCAAGGGGTACGCGGAGCTGCTGGACCGGCGATTGAGCGCGCAGACCGGGCGCGAGAGCGACCGCAAATCGCTCGGCGTGATCCGCAAGCAGACCGAGCGCCTCGCGGGCCTCGTGAACGAGATGCTCGATGTCTCGCGCATCGAGGCGGGCCGCTTGCAGTTGAATGTCGAGCCGTTCAACCTCTCCACGGTCGTTGGCGAGGTAGTGAACAACCTGCGCGTGTCGAGCGACCAGCACACACTCGCGCTCGATGCGGAACCGGATGTCGCGGTGAACGGCGACATCGTGCGCATCGAGCAGGTGCTGATGAATCTGATCTCCAACGCGATCACCTACTCCCCGCAGGGTGGCGAGATCGGCGTCCGCGTCTGGCGCGAGGGCAATGCGGCGCTGGTCGCCGTCAACGATCGGGGGGTTGGTGTCGCGCCGGAGGAACTGACCCACCTCTTCGACCGCTTCTACCGCGCGCCGCGCGCCGGGGTGATGCGTTCGGGCGGCATGGGGCTGGGGCTGTACATCTGCCGAGAGATCGTCACCCGGCACGGCGGCACGATTCGCGCGGAGAGCGTCGAGGGCGTCGGCAGCACATTCATCTTCACGCTGCCGCTCTCTGGGGAAGTGCTGAGTGCTGAGTGCTGAGTGCTGAGTGACGCTCGTATCTCGTATGCAGGGGTTATCGTATGCTCCTGTAATACGCTTTCGTGATAGCAGTGGCGGATGCCCGCGTAGGGGCGATGCTCGAATCGTCCTCCCCGGAGCAGCTGTGCCGCTGCCGGGGGATGCTGCTATCGCAAGCGGGCGATTCGAGCATCGCCCCTACGCCGCGCCCCAATCGAGGCATCACGACATCGCTATCATGAAAGAGTATAGAGAAAGGGACTGAGCGTTCCCACTCAGTCCTCAGTCCTCAGTCCTCAGTCCTTCCCCAGTGTTAGGATGCGGCGGCGGAGCGGCCCTGCACGCGACGTGTAGGAGGCATCTCCGTCTTCCCGTCACGCGCGCTGCGTTGCGCGCGGTCGAAGCCGATGTGCGCGCCGTGCGTCTGCCCCCAGTCCGCCATCGCGTCGATGATCGGTCGCAGCGTGCGCCCGTCATCCGTCAGGCTGTACTCCACGCGCGGGGGGATCTCCGGGTAGAGCGTCCGCGTCACGAGGCCGCGCTCTTCCAGTTCCCGCAGGCGGGCGATGAGCATTTTCGGGCTGACGCCGCCAAGGGACTGCTGCAACTGACCGAATCGGCGCGTCCCCTCGAAAAGATCGCGGAGAATTTGCACGGTCCACTTGCCGCCGATCACCTCGAGTGTTCGCTCGACCGCGCGGGCGGAAATGGAAGACTCGGGCGATACGGGGCTGCTTTTCGCTGTTCGTGGCATGAGAGAAGCCTCCTGATACTACGGTCCCGTGATACTGTTTCGCTGACTGCTTCCCGATAAATCACCGGCAAACACATCATCGCGCCAGTGCGTTGGCGCAACCGTTGTTCTGATACGCCGATTGCGCCATGTGCTGATTGTTACTCCGCGCGGCTCGCATGATGGGATGCGCTTCGCGTCATGCCGATGGGAACAGAGAGTTCCCATCGGTCATGCTGCTTTCTGCAAGATATATGCCACTGCCGATCTTTGCGACCGTTCGGGACGGAGGTATTTGGCGCTGTTCAGTCCGCAGCGTTCAGGTCGCCAGGCTCATGCGTCGCCCGTCCCTGCTCGCCGAACTGTTCGAGGTACGCCCGCACCGCGAGGGCCGCCGCCGCGCCCTCACCGGCCGCCGACGCCACCTGCTTGGTGCTGCCACCGCGCGCGTCGCCCGCAGCGAAAACGCCGGGCATAGTCGTCTGCAACCCCGCGTCCGTCACGATGAAGCCGCGCGCGTCCAGCGTCACGACCCCCGTGAGGAACTGCGTGTTCGGGCGCAGGCCGATGAAGACGAAGACCCCCGCCGGGTGCAGTGTCTCCGTCGCGCCGGAGACCGTGTCCCGCACGCGGACAGTGGTGAGGTGGTTCTTTGTCCCCGCGAACCCCTCGACGACGGTGTGTGGCCGCATGGTGATCGTGTCACACTCCGCCACTTTCTCGCGGACAACGGCGCTCGCGCTCAGCGCATCGCCGCGCACGAGGATCGTGACGTGGCTCGCGAACCGCGTGAGGAAGAGCGATTCCTCCGCCGCGCTGTTCCCGCCCCCGATGACCGCGACCTCCTGGCCGCGATAGAATGGCCCGTCGCACGTCGCGCAGAAATGGATGCCCGCGCCGAGGAAATCCTCCTCGCCCGGCACGTTGAGCCGCTGATAGGTGCTGCCCGGCGCGAGCAGGATCGCGTTCGCGCCGATCACCGTGCCGTCCGCCATCGTGATCGCGCGGTACGGCCCATCGACGGTGATCCCCGTCACCTCCTGTGCGGAGAGCAGTTCGACCCCGAAACGGTGCGCGTGGGCGACGAGGCGCGTGCGGAATTCTTCCCCGGTGACGCCGTCGGGAAAACCAGGGTAATTGTCGAGACGCTCGGTGATCGCCGCCTGCCCGCCGAGGCTGCTCCGCTCGACGATCAGCGTGGCGATGCCCTCGCGCGCGGCGTAGATCGCGGCGGTGATGCCCGCAGGCCCGCCCCCAACGACGACGAGGTCGTAGTATGTGCGCATCGCCCGCGTCTGCAACCCCAGTTTCGTGGCAAGTTCGGCGTTCGTTGGCTCGACGAGGATCGTCTCATCCGCGAAGAGGATGACGGGGATGCTGTGCTTGCCGCCGTTCAACTCCTCGATGCGGCGCACGCCGTCCGGGTCCGTATCGACATCGACCCAGCGGTACGCGACGCGGTGCTCGCCGAGAAACTGCTTGGCGCGGTGGCAATCTGGGCACCACGGCGCGCCGTACACGGTGATAGTGGGCTGCATCGTTGCCTCGTCCGTCATCCGATTTTCCCTTTCACGTCACCGCGCGACGCGGCCACGTTCGTAACGATACACGCTGCACCTGTGCGAATGTCTTCGCGATGCGTTGAATCAACCGGTGGAGTATGCCGTGGCGTGCACCGTGCGATACTGGCAGTGTGGACAGTGCCGCGCCGAACGCGCGAAGCGAAAGGAACTCCTCCCTCGTGGCCAACCCGCACCGACCCGACCCCGCCACAGAGCACGACCGGCACGGTCACCCCGACCTGTCATGGTTCCTCCGGCGCGAATTACTGACGATCCCGCTCATCATCGTGATTGTCGCGACATTGCTGATCTTCGGTATCAGCCCCGCGACGCTGCTCTTCGTTGTCCTGCTCGCCATCACCGCGCTTGGCACGATCTGGAGCGGCGCCGCGCCACCAAACTGATCTGTGACGATACTGATCTTCCCGAAATAGTGTGACAATCGCCTTACGCGGGGCGAACGCGACGGAACAAGGGGAGAATGAAGGTCAATCTCAGAGCTGCGGTAACTCCCAGACGTGGAAGACGCGGATGCCCTTGCTCCACTGAGCTGATTTGGCGATCCTCGCGCGCATCGGTGACTCGTCCCCCTGCTACTGCTCCCGTCGAGATTCTCGTCACAACGGCAAACGCGCGCAAGTACCCGCGCGGTGTGAGCCGGTGATGTATCCTGTGCGCCGGTGCCTCCAGTCTGCTTCATCAAACAGGACGAAATCACCTCATGCCGCACGATCCCGCGCACATCGTTATCAGCCGTCATTGGGCCACAAGCGGGGCGACCCGCTATCACTACCGCGTCGCCGGGCCTCCCGATGCTCGGGAAATCCCGCTCGTCCTCGTGCACGGCCTCGGCGTGTCGAGCGTGTACTGGGAGCGGTTTCAGCCCCTCCTCGCGCGGGAGCGGTGCGTCTACGCGCTCGACCTGCCCGGATTCGGCCACACGACGCGCCCGCGCGCCGTGCTCAACACCGTCGCGCTCGCACGCGCCCTCGATGACTGGATGACCGCGTTGCACCTCCCATTGGCGCACCTCCTCGGTCATTCGCTCGGCGGGCAGGTGGTCGCGGAGTGCGCCCGCGCGCATCCCAATCGCGTTTCTCGGCTGATCCTCGGCGGCTCGACGGTCGGCACGCGCGGCGCGCGTGCGCCACGGCAAGTACTCCGGTTGCTCGGCGACGCGGCGCGCGAATCCCCGTCGCTCTTGCCGCACATTTTCCGTGACTACCTGCGCGCTGGCCCGCGCCGC
>JBBSII010000080.1:0-10955 GCA_038232175.1 Thermomicrobiales bacterium | reverse complement strand
TCCCTGCTCGGAGAAACCAACATATCCCTCGATGACGTTCGGGATGGGGAGAGATCTCTTCCGGATTCTCCCCCTTCCCCCGTGGGGAAGGGGGGCGCCCTTTGGGCAGAGGGGGGGGTAGGCAATTCTCTCCGTCTCTCGCAGGGACATCGTGTCACCGATCCCGCCGAGATTGACACGCTCTTCGCTGCGGCGCGGGAACGCGGCAACGAGGGGTTGATGGTCAAGTTGCCGCACTCCGCCTACACGCCGGGGCGGCGGGGCGCGGAATGGCGCAAAGTGAAGCGCGCCCTCGCCACCCTCGATGTCGTCGTGACGGCGGTGGAGTGGGGCCACGGGCGACGGCACAAACTCCTTTCCGACTACACCTTCGCCGTGCGCGCCTCGGAGATCGACCCAACGCTGCTCAATGTCGGCAAGGCGTATAGTGGTTTGACCGATGTGGAACTCGCGGCTCTAACCCAGTGGTTCCTCGCGCACACCCACCAGGACTTTGGCCGCGTCCGCACTGTCGAGCCGGCGATCATCCTCGAAGTGACATTCGACGCGGTGCAGGAGAGCAAGCGGCACAAGAGCGGCTACGCGCTCCGCTTCCCGCGCATCCTGCGCCTGCGGGACGACAAGCCGCTCGACGAGATCGACACACTCGCCAGCGTGCGCGCGCTCGCCGAGCAGTAATCCGTATCAGTCTCACCCTGCCTACTTTGTCCTACTGAAAGTGAGTCTCATATTCGGAGAACCGTTCGTATGGACAATGCGTTAGAACGAGCGTGTGCACCATAGTGGCGCAAGGATACCGGGTTGGTAGGATAAGGAGGAGTCACAGATGGATCGACGACGTTTTCTCACGCTCGCGGGTGTGACGGCCGGGAGCGCGATTCTCGCCGCGTGCGGCGGGAGTAGCACGGCGACCGACACGCCGAAGCCGAGCGCGCCAACGACCGCCGCGCCGACAACCGCCGCGCCAGCCGCTGCACAGGTGTCGCCGACAGCCGCTACAGGCAGCGCCGCCGCCGCGACCCGGCCCGCCGGTTCCGCCGTGGCGAGTTCCGCCGCCAGCGCCACCGTGCCCGCCGCCACCGCATCGAGCACGACGGCCGTTGGCAGCGCCGCTGCGGCGACCCGGCCCACAGGTAGCGCGGTCGCCAGTAGCGGCAGCGCGACCGCCGCGTCTGGCAGCGCCGCAGCGGGCACGACCGGCGGCATCCAGACGATGGTGATCGAGGCGTTCGACTACGGGTTCAAGACGCTCGGCAGCATTCCGGGTGGCCTGACCCGCGTGCAGATGAAGAACACCGGCAAGGAACTCCATCACGCCCAGTTCATGCTGCTCAACACGGGCGTCACCCCCGACCAACTCGGCGCGGCCTTCGCCAAGGGGCCGGACGCGGCATTCGGGCTTGTGACCTTGCATGGCGGGGCGGGCACGATCGCCCCCGGCGGCTCCACCGAGGTCATCCTCAACCTCAACGAGGGGCAGTACATGATCGTCTGCTTCATCGCGGGCGACGACCACATCCCGCACCTTGCGAAGGGGATGCTGATGCCGCTCAAGGTGACCGCCGCACCGGCTACCGCCGCCTCCGCGCCCGCAGTGAATGGCACGATTACCATGTTCGACTTCAACTTCACGATGCCGGACACGATCCCCGCCGGGAAGAGCATGTACACGGTGACGAACACGGGCGCGCAGTTCCACGAGTTCAACATCGGCCAGCTCGCCCCCGGCAAGACGCTTGCGGACGCTAAGGCGTTCTTCGACCCGGCGCCGAACACCCCCCCACCAGCCGGCCCCCCGCCCGTCGCGCCGGTTGGCGGCATGAATGCGCTGAGCAAGGGGAACTCCGGCATCGTCGTGCTCGACCTCAAGCCGGGCGATTATGTCGCCGTCTGCAACGTGCCAGACCAGTCGAAGCCGAACGGCGATTCGCACGTCCACCTCGGCATGATTAAGGCGTTCACCGTCAAATAACGCTTTTCTCACCACCGGACAGGAGCGCGCCTTCCGGGGCGCGTTCGTCTTGTCGCAGGTACTTACCCTGTTGCCGAAGCCACCAATGGCGGAGGCGTTGCCATCGGCGGCATTTGACAAATCCTGTGCACGGACCGTACAAGTAAGCAAGTACGTGAAAACCGTGCGATGCATGTAGCATGCGGCCCTTTTCCGTTCATCTCACCAGTGGGGCGTAGCAGACGCATGACAACCTTAAATCAGAACGACGCTGCGCCCGCAAGCCCTGCGCGGCCTGCCGCCAACGCGACGGACCCGCTGTACAACATCAAAGCGGTCGTGCAGCGCACCGGCGTCCCGGCAGACACCGTGCGCGCGTGGGAGCGGCGCTATGGCGTCCCTCGGCCTGAGCGCACACCCGGCGGCCAGCGTCTCTACTCCGAGCAGGACATCGCGGTGATTGCCTGGCTCCGGGAGCGCACCGCCGAGGGGATGACGATCTCGCAGGCCGTCGCGCTCCTCAACACGCTCGGGCAGGAGCACGCCGTCGCATTCACCCCGACGCCAATGCCCACCGGCCCCCGGTCGCACGCAGTGGTCGTGCGCGATCTGCTCGCGGCATTCCAACACTATGACCAGCACGCGGCGGAGACGATTATTGGCGAGGCATTCGTGCTCTTCGGCGTCGAGGAGAGCGCGATATCCGTGATGCGCCCCGCCCTCATCGAGATCGGGGAGATGTGGCACCGCGCGGAGATTCCAACGACCGTTGAGCACTTCGCGACGCAGTTCGTCAAGCGGAAACTCGTCGGCCTCATCAGCATGTACGACAACCACCACGCGCCGTGGACAGTCATCATTGGCTGCTCGCCGAATGAGCAGCATGAGGTTGGCGCGCTGCTCCTCTGCCTCTTCATGATGCGCCAGGGGTGGCAGGTGATCTACCTCGGGCCGGATGTGCCGATCGCGGACCTGATGCAGACCGTCGCGCAGGTGAAGCCGGACATGGTCTGTGTCTCCGCGTCCAGCATCGACGCGGCGGCGAGCGTCGTCCAGATCGGCGAGGCGGTGCGTGCGCTGCCGGAGCCGCACCCGCTCTACGCCTATGGCGGCAACATCTTCAATATCGCGCCCGAGTTGCGCGCGGTCGTGCGCGGCTTCTTCCTCGGTGAGGACGCCAGCCAGGCCATCGATACCGCCCGCACGCTGCTCGTGGCGCGGTGAGGCGGGGGGGAAGCCAGAAACCAGAACCCAGACGGGATCGTGTGCATATCCGACTCCCCACGATTGGTGTCTGCCTCTGATATCTGGTTTCCGGCTTCTCCCATTCGTTTCAGCGCAGCGACGCCGCGATACGCACGGCGTCCGCTTGTGGGAGGGAGGATTCGAGGCGATAGACGACGCCGTCGCGCTCCCAGAGCAGGGTGTTGCCCGCGCCGCGTGTCTCCTCGAACTGCACGACGCCGTTCGCGTCCGTGTAGCCGAAGGTGCGCAAGCCGCCCTCGATCCAGTAGCCCTGCACGCCGTCGATGAGCACCGGCTCGACGCGCGACCCCGATGGGACGCCCTTCTGGAACAGCCCCGCCTGGATGCCGCCCCGGAACTCCTGCACCAGCAGCCCAATGTCCATCCCCGCGATGGCGGGCAGGTCGGCGCGGACGGCATAGAGGAGCGAGACCCTGCCACCGGGTGGCGGTGTGCGGGTGTAGACTTCGTCGGGCACGCGGTATGTCGGTAGGTCCGGCGTGCGAATCGCGAACGGCGCGTGGGATTGCGCCTCGGTGAGCGTCGTCTGCGTGCCGAACGTCGCGCGGTCGAGCAAACCGTTCAACGGTGGTGTCGGCGTGGCGGGGCGTGCCCCCGGCGTCGCGGCGCCGGGGGGCGTGGGGGCCGGAATCGCGGTCATGGTCGGCAGTGGGGCCGGGGTCGGGGACGGGAGGGCGGTGACATTGACGATTGCCACATTATTGAGGCCGAGCCGCCGCGCGACGCCTTTCCGCACCGGCGGCAGCGCGCCGAGGACGACCGCGCCGACGAGCAGGAGCGCGAGGGCGACCGTGAGCCGCCGTCGCGCGGCGGGGGAGGGCATCCACCATGGGCGCGGACGGACAGGGCGCGCCGCGATCCGCCCGCGAACGGTGGACGCGACATCCGGCGTTGGTGGGTACGCGAGGTCCGCGCCGAGCGACCGCAGCGCCCGCTCCAATTCGGGGTCGGTGAATTGCCGCATCCGCTCAGCCATTCCCGATCACCCCCAGGTCGTCATCGGTCGGGTTGGTGGCGCGCAGCACGGCGCGCAGGCGACCGAGCGCGCGCGATAGGCGGGACTTGACGGTGCCCCGCGCGCAATCGAGCGCGGTCGCCATCTCCGCCTCGGAGAGGTCGAAGAAGTAGCGGTAGGCGATGATGAGGCGGTCTTCCTCCCGCAGCCTGCCCAGCGCGTCACGGATCATCGCCCCCTGCTCATCGCGGAGCGCCGCCGTCTCGGGGGATGGTGACGCGCCGCCGATTGTGGGGTCGTGTTCCCGCGCGCGGAAGGCGAGCGTCGCGCGTCTCCCCGCCGCCGTGCGCCGGTTGCGCGCCTCATTCGCGACGATGCGCAGGAGCCAGGGGCGAAAGGGCGCGTCGGGCCGGAAGCGGCTGAGGGCGTACCACGCCTTGACGAACGCCTCCTGCGCCGCGTCCTCGGCCTCCGCCGCCGTGCCAGTGATCAGGTAGGCCGTGCGAAAGGCAACGTCCTGATATTGCCGTACGAGGGACTCGTACGCGCCCGCATCGCCCCCTTGCGCTCGCTCGATTCGCGCCCGTTCCTCCAGCGGTCACCCCTCCCTGGAGCATTCCGTCACCCCATATACAACGCGCGCGGGGAAGCGGTTCCGAAGGCGAGTGGTGGGAGGCCTCACCCCCCACTGCCCAGAGGTCACCCGCTCTCCATCGCCCAGAAATCGCGGTAGGCATCAGTTCACGGCGGCGATGGAGAGGGGCCGGGGGTGAGGACAGCATCCCTCCGCTCAGTCGGCTCCGCCACCCGTCGCGGCGGCGGGGCGGCTCGGGCTGTCCGACTGCCCGGCGCGCGCGTCCTCGACGGCGGCTGCGGCTGCGTAGCGCGCGTTGTCCGCCGCGATCCGCGCGGGTGATCGCTGGGCGGCGGGGTCGAGCCGCTGCGTGACGATGAAGTTCAGGCAGGCGAAGCCACAGGCGATCATGAAGGGGATCTGATAGCCCGCGTAGTTGAGGATGATGCCCGCCGTGACGGGCACGACAATCGCGGCGGCGTGCTGCATCGTCGTGCCCATCGCGAAACTCGGCGCGATGTCCTCCGCCACGGCCACTTTGCGCAGGTACGTCGACGCCGCGATCGATGAGAGCGGCGAGATGAAGGTATAGACGACGTAGCAACCGCAGGCGACGATGATGTTCTGCGTGAAGGCGTAACCGGAGAGCGCGACGACATACGCGACGTTGACCACCGAGAGCATCCGCCGCTCGCCGTACGTGTCGATCAACCGCCCAATCGTCGGCCCCGCCAGCATTGCCGCGAAGGTGACCGCGATCAGCAGCGCCGAGACCTGCGCGACGCCCAGATGGAAGGCGTGGACGAGCACATACAGCCCGAACGAGAAGAAAATTTGCTGCCGTCCGCCGTCGATCAGGGTCAGAAAATAATAGTAGCGGTAGTGCCGCCGGAAGACGATCGGGTCGCGCCGCGCCGCGTGCTCGCGCGCCTCGCCATCGTGCAGGTGCGGGAAGCCGAGGACGGCGATCCCGCCGAGCAGTGCGACGACGCCGAGGACGATGAAGGCGGGGCGGAAGGAGAGCAGGCCGTAGTGGAAGGTGATGAAGATGAAGATCAGCGCGGCGAGTGAGCCACCCTGGTTGATCGCGTTCATCCGTCCGAGAATCGCGCCGCTCTTCGCCTCCGTCGCCAGGTTGAGCGCGAGGGCGTTCTGCGTCTGCAATACCGTGTGGTAGCCCATGCTGGAGAGGATCACCCACGGCGCGACGGTCCAGAAGCTGTGCGAGAGGCCGAACAGGGCGTACGCAATCGCGAGCAGCATCAGCGCGCCCGCCGTCACCCGCTGGAGCGTGACGCGATAAAAGAGCGCGCTGAGAAAGATGAGCAGGAACCCCGGCACCTCGCGGATCGCGGTGATGTAGCCGAACTGCGGCCCCGCGAGGTGGAGAACGCCGTCGAAGTAATTGGTGACGATGTTCTGCTGCCCGTTGAGGGCGAATCCGAAGGCGATCTGCATCAGCCCGAGCAGGAGGAAACCCCGTTGCGCCGCCGTCCGCGTCATCCGCGCTGTGCCCACTTGCCGTGCCATCTTCATATCCCCCGTGGTCACTCTCCCCGCGCCGCAACGCCCGCCCCGATCATGCTCGTTGCGATGCCGCGCGTGGCCCGCTGAGCCTACGCCGGGAACAGGACTTCGTCAACGATTGATCCGGGAACCCTTCTCCCTCCTCGCGATTCTCGTGACATGCCGCCTCACCCCGCTATACTGGGCGTGCATCGCGTGGAGAAAGAAGAGTGCCCCGGTACGGCGGTGGCCACGCGCGTTATGCGGATATGCGACGGGAGCATTGCACGATGGCATACGAGACGCTGCACACTGAGACGGCCGATGGTGTCCTGACGATCACGCTGAATCGTCCGGACGTGCTGAACGCATTGACGCGGCAGGTCCTGCACGACTTGCGGGATGTGCTGCGCGCCGCCGGGCGGGACGCGGCGGTGCGCTGCCTCGTGCTGACGGGCGCGGGGCGCGGCTTCTGCTCCGGGCTGGACCTCACCGCCGGCGATCAGCGCGACGCGGGCGTCTCAGTCGCCGATGGCGTCCGGCAGAACTGGAATGTCGTCGTCAAGGGCATCCGCGCGATTGAGAAGCCGGTGATCGCGGCGGTGAACGGCGTCGCGGCGGGCGCGGGCATGAGCATCGCCCTCGCCTGCGACATCCGCATGGCGAGCGAGGCGGCGTGGTTCATACCGGGATTCGTCAAGATCGGGCTGGTGCCGGACAGCGGCGGCACGCTCTTCCTCCCCCTGCTCGTCGGGTACGCCAAAGCGGCAGAACTCGCCTTCATCAGCGATCGCGTCGACGCGGAGGAGGCGCACCGGCTCGGCCTCGTCAACCATGTCGTGCCCGCCGCCGAACTGATGGAGCGGACGCACGCGATGGCGGCGCGGCTGGCGGCCATGCCGACGACGGCGATTGGTCTGACGAAGCGCGCCTTCAACCGGGCGATCATGCCGCAACTCGATGCCGCGCTCGACTACGAGGCGGATATGCAGGAGATCGCGTCCCGCACCACCGACCACCGGGAGGGCATCGCTGCCTTCCGCGAGCAGCGGCAGCCACGCTTCACCGGCGAATGAGCGGCATCACGCGCTCCCTCCCACCATCCAGTCGGAGAGGTCGATTCCACGAACTCATCGCGCGTGTCCCGTCTTACCGGGACGTGACGCATGGCGCAGCAGGAAGTCGAGAGCCGTCTCGACCACCCGCTGCGCCATCCCGTGCGCGAGGTTGGGGAGGATTGCCAGTTCACCGTGGGGCAGCATCCGGTAGACCGTGACCGCCTCCGCGACGGAGCAGTACTCGTCCCGGTCGCCCACAAGGATGAGCATGGGGTCGGTCACCCGGCGAAAGTCCTCGAAACCCTCATCCAGCGGGAGCGTCCGCATCGGGAAGGTCTGGGCGAACAAGGTGAGCCAGTGGCCCGCGCCCTGCGCCGCGTCGTGATCCGCCTCCAGTTTTGGCAGCATCTCCCGCAGGGCGCCCGGCACCGTGGACCACCGCCGGATCAGCGCGGGGTTCGCCTCGGTCGCCTCGGGGCTGCCGCCGTGGGCCATGCGAATCGCGCGGCGGATCGGTGCGTCGGGATTAATCAGGTCGTAGCCGGCGAAGTTGACGATGGCGCGCAGGAGGCCGGGATGGTGCATACCGACCAGCGATGCCGTGATGCCGCCGTCGCTGAAGCCGAAGACGAGCGGTTGGTGCAGGCCGAGCGCATCGATCAGGGCGACCACGTCGTCGGCGAGCAGCCGGTAGTGCATCGCGCCGCCAGGATTGACGGTGCGCCCGTGGCCGCGCGTGTCCGGCGCGATGACGCGGAAGTGCGCGGCGAAGCGATCGAGATACCGCCCCCAGCCGTACGGATGGTCCGCCCAGACATCGCTCGACGAGACCGACCCACCGTGCAGGAGCAGCAGCGGCGCGCCCGCGCCGCTGTCGCGATAGTGGATGTCCAGGCCATTGGCCCGCACATACTTTCCCTCGTCCGTCGCGGAACCCACGCCTACCATCCCTTCCCTTCTCCTCACTGCGTGCGATGACCGGACGCCGCTCGCCGCTCGCACCGCCCGTCATTCCCCAATGCGCACCATCCACCATCGCGGAGTGAAATGACCAGTTAGTGAGTGGTGACTGTGCCGCTTCACTCTAGCACGCGCCGGAAGCGCGCCGCCCTGTTGCATCACATCATCGCCCCGCGCGCCGTTCTATAAGCGGAACACGCGCGTGGCACGGCGGCATGATGGTCGCCACGCCCGCACCTTTGGGGCCATTGCTGAGCGGGCGGGAAGGGGGAATGTCTATGCGCCAATTGCCACCGAGCACGACATCGTCCGCCGCGCGTCGCGAAGCACTCCGAACGATCCTCACCGCGCCGCTGATCGCGCTTATCGGTCTCAGCATGCTCTCCGGCGTCCTCTTCATCGCGCTCTCGCAAGTGGTGCGTGAGCGGGACACAGTCGCCACCGACCAATCCCTCCGGCGGGCCATCAAACGCCACACGGCGTCCGTGCCCGTCCGCCTCGTCACCGCCATCGGCCTCGCGCTCTGTGTCGGCCTCATTCTGGGCCACCACTGGCCCGACGCGCTGTTCGTCGCCGGTGCGGTCGGCGGCTACATCATCCTGGCGGTGGTCGCCAAGAACGGCTTGCAGCAGGGGCGGCCCGTCTCCCTCTTTCGGGTGCCGGACGCCGAATACCGCTTCCCCAGCGGTCACGCGCTCGGCGCGACGTGCCTCGCCGCAGCGCTCGGCTACTTCCTGTGGCACGGTCGGCGGCGCGGCGCGGCGAAGGCGTTCGGCACCGTCGCCCTCGTGGGCGTCGTCGCGCTCGTCGGGGGCAGCCGCCTCGCGCTCGGCGTGCACACCCCGACGGATGTGCTCGGCGGCGTCCTGCTTGGCACGGCGTGGATGGCGGCGCTCATCGCCGCCCGCATCGGCCTCGGTCGCTGGCATGGCGGCGCGAACAGCGCCACCGACGCGGGTGATCGGGGCCGGATATGAAGCAGTGTTAAGAAGAATGGCGACCGTGATGATGATGGACGAGGAAAGGGGAGACCGTATGAACGGATCGTCAGAAATGTGTCCCCGGTCTGAAATCGACGTGCCATCAGCGGATGCTACAGTGCTCTCAGCGTCGTAACCGAGACGAAAGGCATAAGTCTCACGAATCGCGAACAAGGAGGAGGGGCACGAAATTGCGAAGATCGACGCGGATATTATGTACACCTCGCAACGATAAATCGACTATAGTCACAATGCACTCTATTTCGGTGCATACGGTATCTCTCTTGACCCACTACGCTTTTGGGTGTAGAAATTACCCGGATTGTGGCAAGTGCTGTCGAATCGCGACATGAAGGAGGGAACGTTTTACGTCTCCGAGCAATCGGCGACGATCTTCCTCATGCCCCCCGTCGGGGTCGAGGTTGAAAGCGCGACGATCGAGGTCGCGGTCCGCTCGGGCCTGTTTACGGTCGCGGGTGGAAAGAATCTGACCGTTCGCGGCCTAGTGTTCATGCATGACAACACACCCGTCGATGGTACCGCAGTGACCTTCATCGACTGCACCAACGTCACCGTGGAGGACTGCAAATTCCTCTGGAACAACTGGGCGGGGACGACGTTTCTCACCTCCCCGCCGCAATCCTCGCGCGGGATGATCGCCCGGCGAAATATCGCCAACTACAACGGCGCGATCGGCATGGCGGCATCGTATGTCAAGGATGTGCTGTACGAGGATAACGAAACCTCCTACAACAACTGGCGGGGTGCGCTCGGTGGTTTCAACTCGTGGGCGACCGCCGGGATGAAGCATTTCGCCGTCCATGGCGGCACCTACCGCCGCCATCGTGCGGTGGGCAACCACGCAGTCGGGTGTTGGTTCGATACGGATTGCACGAACATCGCCATTGAACAGGCCTTTTGCAGCCGGAATGACGGTACGGGCCTGTTCATCGAAGCCAGTGAGGGGCCGACGAGCATCACGGATTGCACCGTCTGCCATTGCCAGACGGACGCGGGGATACTCAGCGAAGGGGCCACCAATGTCGTGCTCCAGGGAAATATCATCTACGGCAACGCGGGCGCGCAGATCCGCGTCCTGAAAGGCATCCGCCCGGTGAAGAACTGGGAAACCGCCGAAAACCTGAACCTCACGGCAGAACAGTGGACACTGCGGAAGAATATCATCGTCGGCACCGACGCCGCCCCGCGCCTCGTGGATCTCACGAACAGCGAGGGCGCGAATGGCTCGCGTTTCCTCAGTACGCTCGTCTTGGATGAGAATGTCTGGTTCAGCCCGAAGAACGGCGAGGTATTCGACGTAAACGGCAAGAGTATTGACTTCACTACCTGGCAATCCGTTTCAAAGCAGGATACCGGCTCCCGGTTTATCGACCCGCAATTCGTCAATCCTGACGATGACGATTTCACTCTGTCCGGTGACAGCCCGTTGCGGGGCGGGTGAACGACGCATCGCGCTTCTCGACGAACGACGAACGACGAACGACGAACGAGGAAAGAGGAAACGGCGATCATGCAACGTGTGGCGCTGCTCGTGAATTTCATTCCACCGTACCGCGCCCCGCTCTACCGGGCGCTGGCGGCGTGCGTCGGGGAGTTGCGCATTGCGATCTCGACGCCGATGGAGTCCAACCGCCCGTGGCCAACGGATTGGAGCGGGCTGGATGTGACAGTGCAGCGCAATCTC
>JBBSII010000079.1:0-10993 GCA_038232175.1 Thermomicrobiales bacterium | reverse complement strand
TGCGCCCTGCTCGAACTCTCCGGCACGGGCGATGGGATGATCCCGCGCGCGTCAATCGGGACGGACAAACTCCCGTTTCCGCACATGCCGATCCTCCGCTACGGGCCGGCGCTGTACGCCATTGAGCATCGCACGGCGGTCATCGTCCGCAATACGGATAATGCGGCAACGATGCCGTGGTGGCGGGAGGAAATGGCGGGTTTCATCAAGCCGACGCCGTTCAAGGCGCTCATCGCCGTGCCGTTCGGCTTCCAGGGCACGTACAACGCGACGCTGATGCTCGTCTACGATCACCCGATCGACCCCGGCCCGAGCGAGTTGCAACTGATCGCCACCTTTGCGGATCACGCCGCCGTCGCGATGCACAACGCGCAACTCTACGAGCAGGCGCAGCAGGCGGCGGCGCTGGAGGAGCGACACCGCCTCGCGCGGGACCTGCACGACAGCGTCACGCAGTCGCTCTTCTCGATGAGCCTGCTCGCGCAGGTGCTGCCGACGCTCTGGGAGCAGCGGCCGGAGGAGGCGAGGCGGAGCCTGGAGGAGTTGCGGCGGCTGACGAAGGAGGCGCTGGCGGAGATGCGCGCGCTTCTTTTCCAGTTGCGGCCCGTCGCGCTGGAGGAGGACGGATTAGTCGAGGCGCTCCAGAAGCATATCGAATCGCTCCAACGGCGCGATGGCCCCGCGCTCGCGTTCACCGCGCTGGGTGGCGACGAGCGGCTGCCGCTCCCAGTCGAGGAGGCGCTGTTCCGCGTGGCGAGCGAGGCCGTGAGCAACGCCCTCAAACATGCGCACGCGAAAACGATCGATGTGACACTGGATACCCGCGATGGCGTCGCCACGCTGACCGTGCGCGACGATGGCCGGGGCTTCGACCCGGTCGGGCTGCACACGCGCCCCGGCCACCTCGGCCTGCCGGGGATGCGGGAGCGCGCGACGCACATCGAGGGTCGGCTGGAGATCGCGAGCGCGCCGGGCGCGGGGACGACCGTGACGTGTCGCGCGGCGATCCCCGTCACGCGGCCCACATGAGGAGCAACGATGGACGCACGAGTCTCCACCATCCTGACCGAACTACGTCGGCAACTTGAGGCGTGTTACGGTGAGCGGTTGAAACGTGTCGTGCTCTTCGGCTCGCAAGCGCGCGGCGACGCGGAGCCGGATTCGGATATCGACGTGCTCGTCGTGCTCGCCGGCCCGGTCGATAGCGCGATGGAGGACAAGCGCACGCGCGACATGTTGTACGATCTCATGTGCGCGAATAAATTAATCCTCATTAGTTGCATTTTTATGGAAGAGGAACGCTTCGTGACGGAACGGAGTCCGCTGCTCCTCAACGTAAGACGGGAGGGCGTCGCGGTATGATGCCGGAGCAGGCGAAACTCCTTCTCGATGCACATGACAATGTGCGCGTGGCGCGTCTCCTGACCGATGAAGGATTCTATGGTATCGCGGTGGCACGCGCCTATTACGCGATGTTCTACGTTGCCCAAGCGTTCTTAATCGGTGAAGACATGGCTTTCTCGAAACATTCCGGGACAATCGCTGCCTTTGGGCAGTATTTCGCTAACCCGGAGCGAGTGCCGAAGAGACTACATGATATTTTGATCGAGCGGAGAAGTTGCGGCTTACTGGCGACTATGGCCACACGCGCTCGGTAACGGTACAGCAGGCGGAGGAGCAGATCGCGCACGCCGAGGAGTTTGTTGCGGTCCCATGAGCGCCTGATCGGGCCAGTACCACCGCCCGCAACGGAAACAACGTAAAATAGCCTGGAGACATGCGGGCATCATGCAGATGAGGTGACAACAAGGGATGAGTAATTTGGCCCAATCCCCGGAGGAGAAGAAGATCCGCGTCCTCGTCGTGGACGATCACAGCGTCGTGCGGCAGGGGCTGCGAATGTTCCTGCTCGTCCAGCCTGATATGGAACTGGTCGGCGAGGCGTCCAATGGGCGGGAGGCGGTCGCGCAGGCGGCGGCGCTCGCACCGGATGTCGTGCTGATGGACCTGCTGATGCCGGAGATGAACGGCATCGACGCGACGATGGCGATCAAGGCGGCGTGCCCGCAGATGCAGGTTGTCGTGCTCACGACATTCCTCGAAGGGGAGCGCGTGTCAGAGGCGATCCAGGCGGGTGCGGTCGGCTTTCTCCTGAAGGAGATGGAGGCGGAGGAGCTCGTCCGGGCGGTGCGCGGCGCGGCGCGCGGGGAGCCGCAACTGCATCCCGACGCGGCGCGGCTCCTGATGGACCTCGCCACACGCCCGAAGCCGACGGTGAACCAAGCTACCGCCCTCACCGAGCGCGAGCGCGACGTGATCGCCCTGCTCGCGGAAGGATCGAGCAACAAACAGATCGCGCGCGAACTCTCGATCAGCGAAACCACGGTGAAGGGGCACGTCGCCAATATCCTCGGCAAACTCGAACTCACGGATCGTACGCAGGCCGCCGTATACGCCGTCCGGCACGGCCTTGCGCGGGAAGGTCGCTCGTCCTAACGGAACACCTTCTGCGCCACCGGTTATCGATTGCTGCGCTTGTCCCTGAGGCTCAGACTACGCGACGCACGTTCCATGTGAAACGCACCACAACGTAGCCGCTGATGACGAAATCTGCACCGTTGGTCACGGCACGTTCCGGTCTGGCATTCGACGGGTTGCGCTGAGGTGGAGAGGATTGCCCGATGGACCAAACCGCGACGAGGAACGAGGTAATCTGGCGCGCGCTCCGGCTCCGCTGCCCGGTGTGCGGTGTGGGACGGCAGTTCCGGGGGCTGACAATGCGGAAACAGTGCCCGCACTGCGGCTTCTTCTTCGAGCGTGAGGTGGGCTACTTCACGAACGCGCTGATCGTCAATTACACGATCACCTGCCTGCCCATCCTGTTCATCATCGCGCCGCTCGCGTACCTCGAAGTCTTCTCGGTTCGCGTGCTCCTTACCGCCGGGTTGCTGATCGCCATTGCCCTGCCGATCCTCACATTCCCGCACTCCAAGGCGCTCTGGCTCGCGTTCGATGTGCTCATCCGGCCCCCGACTGCGGTGGAGTTCGACCCGCATCCGCACGAGCCCGAATGATCGCAGTGAGTTGAAAGGAGCCGCACATGCAGTATGGGGTTATCATTCCCGGCGGCGATCTCGATACTATTCTCGCGCTCGCCACGGAGGCGGAAGCGGTGGGCTGGGATGGTGTCTTCTACTGGGACGGGATCAACATCCCGGCCGCCGGGCCGATGTACGACCCGTGGGTCGTGCTCGCCGCGATTGCCACATGTACCGAGCGGGTGAGGATTGGCGCGATCATCACGCCGATCTCGCGCCGCCGCCCGTGGAAACTCGCGCGTGAGACGGTGACGCTCGACCACCTCTCCCATGGGCGGCTCGTCGTCCCGGTCGGGTTGGGCGCGCTCGATGACGGCGGGTTCGGCAAGGTGGGGGAGGCGACGGACCTTAAGGTGCGCGCAGCGATGCTCGATGAGGGGCTGGAGGTAGTGACCGGCCTCTGGAGCGGGCAGCCCTTCTCCTACCACGGCGCGCACTACGACGTGGAGGAGATGACCTTCCTGCCGCCGCCGGTGCAGACGCCGCGCATCCCCGTCTGGGTCGTGGCGGCATGGCCGCGCGCAAAGTCGATGCGGCGTGCGCTCCGGTACGACGGCATCCTCCCGCAGAAGATGGACGGCGCCGATGGCGCGATGACGCCGGACGACATCCGGGCGATGCGCGCGTTCATCGCCGAGCAGCGCGCCGCGACGACCCCGTTCGACATCATCATGGAGGGTGAAACGCCCGGTGACGACCCCGCGCAGGTCGCCGCGACGGTCGCCCCGCTCGCGGAGGCGGGTGCGACGTGGTGGATGGAGACGCGCTGGACGGATGGCCCCGACACCCTGCGTGCGCGCATCGCGCAGGGGCCACCGGAATTCATCGCAAACTGAATCGACGGATCAGAGAACCATCTCTTAAATGCTCGGATGAACCGAATGCTTCACTTCCCGCCCAAGTGCCGCACTTGGGCGAAGTAGGGGGCCGTCGCTCGTGCGAACCGATCATCGTCTGTCCAATACTCGCACCCCTCGCGCTCGGCAAGGGCGAGGTAGCACGCATCGTAGGGCGTCTGTTGCCGTGCGATGCTCGCAATCTCCATCGCCCTAATGGCCTCGCTCCCCGGCGTGTCGCGCAGGGTGACGATACCGAGCACGGCGTTGAGTGCCGCCTTGGCCCCGGTGAGGGTTATTGTGCCGACGCGCGCGTGTCGGTAGACAACATTAGCGACTTCACAGGCGAACCACGATGGGGCACCGGGTTGCAACCGCGCCGTGACCCACGTTTCAAGGAGCGCGCGCGCCTGCGGCGTTCCGGGTTCGTTCAGCACCCACTTGCAGGCGATGCTCGCATCAACCACCACAAAGCCGGCGGGGCCGCTCATTCCCCCATACCTCGGGCATCGCGCGCCGCGCGGATGATGTCGGTAGAATCCTCGGTCATCTGCGTACCGCCCGTAACCTCCGAACGAACCGCGTCCAACTTCGCCAGTACATCCTCTGGGCGGTCAGACCGCGCCCATTCCTGCCACGTCGGCGCTTCGGCCTGCGTGTTCGCGCGCTGCTGCATGACTACCTCGGTCAACTGCTCGACCTTACTGCTCAACTCATCCACCTTCTCCTCCAATCGCGCCTCGCGGGATTCCGTGATGACGAATCCCCGCGCCACTCCCTCATTACGCGCTGCCATGTACTGCGGTTCCTCCTTCTGCTGCGGTGCGGACGCGGCATCCATCGCACTAACGACCTTCGCGCCGTACCCCATTTTGGCCGCTTTGAATTTCTCCGGAGCAGGGTCCATTGCACGGATGACCGAGGCCCCATAGCCCGCTTGAGTAGCAGAGATTTTCTCCGTCGCATTGCGGGCGTCCGCTTCGTAGCAGTGCCACTGCTGTCGGAGCGTCTCCTCTGGCCCGATGAGAGCGGCGAGATTTTCATTTGCCGCCACCTGCTGCTCGATCCATCGCAACTGAGGCTCGACGACCGTAGGCACTTCAAACGCGGAGTGCAGTTTCATCTGGTCGCGCATGTGTGCGACCGCGCTCTGGATACCTGTTGTCTCGCCCACCCGCCGTGCCTGGGTAGCGAAGTCGTCCACCGCCGCGCGGAACTGCCGCTGATCCTGGCGGATTTGCCGCTCAATAGCGTACTGTTCGACCGAGTTCGCATCCAGCATGAATCCATTGACTGTCTCTATAGCGTGCAACTCGCCCTGCTGGATCAATCGGCGAACGTGCTCGCGCGAGAGGCCAATGCGCCCGGCGGCCTGGGCGGTAGAAATTTGCCGAGAAGAAAATGACATGGCGGGTCTCCGATCTGAAAGAGTACAAGATGTCACCATTGGGATGATAGCAGAAGAAAGGTGGCATTACAAGATAGGAGGTGGTACTGCCACATCTTACCTATTGATTGGGGTAGTGAGAAATATCCGAAAGGCTGAGGAGGACGAAGAATAGGACCTCTATCCCCACTGCTTACACGGCATGGGCATTTGCTTTGTAACGGCTTAAACCTTGTAGGCCCCTCCAATAGAGGGGTTCCTTCCCCTCCGGGCAGCGGCGGAAAAACCGTTCGCGCGGCGATGTTGCCGTTTCCCCGAAGCTGGCACACTTGAGCAACAACCGGCACGAGAGTTCGGGTCGAGGGCACCGAGGGAGGTATTCGTTTATGGCAACCGCAGTCGCACCAATCCCCCGCACGGCGGCGCAGGAGGAGAGCCGCGCCAAATGGCTGACCCTCGGCGCGATGTGTTTCGCGCTCTTCATGATGATGCTGGACAACACGGTGGTGAACGTCGCGCTGCCGACGATCCAGCAGAAGTTTAACGCGACGACCGCCGCCCTGGAGTGGATCGTCAACGGGTACACGCTCGCCCTCGCCGTTCTGATGGTGACGATGGGCAAACTGGGCGACATCTTCGGGCGCAAGCGGCTCTTCCTGATCGGCCTGACGGCGTTCACGCTCGCGTCGTTCGCCTGCGGCATCGCGCCGAACCTCGGCTCGCTGATCTTCTTCCGCGTCCTCCAAGGGATCGGTGGCTCGATCATGATGCCGGGCACGCTCTCGATCATCACCGCGACGTTCACGGGCAAGGAGCGGGCGCAGGCAATCGGCATCTGGGCGGGCATCTCCGGCCTCGCGCTCGCGGCGGGGCCGATTGTCGGCGGGCTGCTCGTCGAGTACGCGAACTGGCAGTCGATCTTCTTCATCAACGTCCCCATCGGCATCGTCGCCCTGATCGTCGGCCTGCGCGTGGTCCGGGAGTCGTCCGACCCGACCGCCGCCCGCTCCGTCGATTACCTCGGCGTGCTAACGCTGACCCCCGCGATCTTCGCCCTGACGCTCGCGCTGATCGAGGGGCAGGGCTGGGGCTGGGTGAGCGGGCGCATCCTCGGCCTCTTCGCCACCGCGATCCTCTTCCTGCTCGCGTTCGTCGTCGCGGAGAACCGGCAGGCGAACCCAATGGTGCAGTTCGGCATCTTCCGCTCGCGGGCGTTCCTCGCGGCGAATGTCATCACCTTCGTGCTCACCTTCGGCATGTTCGGCACGATTTTCTTCCTCACGCTCTACATGCAGAACGTGCTCGGCTACTCCGCGATCCAGTCCGGCCTGCGCACCCTGCCGATGACGGCGCTGATCATCGTCTGTGCGCCGCTCAGCGGGCGGCTCGTCGGGCGCATCGGCGGTCGCCCGATCGTCTTCTCCGGGCTGTCGCTCGTCGGCCTCGGGCTGTTCATCGACTCGCGACGGTTGACGGCGCACAGCGCGTACACCGTGCTGCTGCCCTCGTTCATCCTGATCGGCATCGGCATCGGGTTCGCTATGTCGCCGCTCTCCACCATCGCGATGGGCGCGGTGGAGCGGACGAAGGCGGGCGTGGCGAGCGGCGTGCTCGGTATGGTGCGGCAACTTGGCGGCGTCTTCGGCATCGCCCTGCTCGGCGCGATTTTCGCGAACCGCTCACACGCCCATGTCGTCGGCGCGGTGGCGACGCTGCCGCTGCCCGACACGGCGAAGGCGCAGATCATCGCGAACGCGAGCCTCGGCAAGGGGAGCGGCACGTTGCCGGGCGTGGACCCGGCGCTCGTGCTCCAGATCAAGGACGCAGTGCTCGGCGGCGTCGTGCAGGGTTTGACCGACGCGATGCTGGTCGGCGCGCTCGCCTGCGTGATCGGCGCGGCGCTCGCCCTGACGCTCGCACGGCCCGCCGAGGAGGCGGAAGCCCCCACCGGCACGCGCGCGGAGGCCGAGCGGATCAGCGAACCGGCGCTCGTCTAATGGGTGATATGCGATACGGGGCGGGCGGTCATCCGCTGGCCCCGTATATGCATACTGGTTTTTTGTGCAGGAAATGGCATAATCGGGGATAGGATGAACACACAATCGCACACCACCACTTCTACCGGCCGAGTGATTATCGCGGACAGTGTCCCGCACGTTCGCACGAGCCTGCGCACGATGCTGACGCTCGCGCTCGGTGTGACGGTGGTCGGGGAGGCGGGGACGGCCCCGGAACTCCTCGATCTTTTGGCGACGACGCAGGCGGGCATCATCCTCGTTGATCGCGACCTCCCCGGCCTCGACGACGCGGCGGTGGTCGAGGAGATCCGGCAGCGTGCTCCCCAGAGCCGGATCGTTCTCTGCATGGTCTTCGACCGCGCCGACGGCCTGCGCGCCTGCCCGAT
The DNA here is from genome assembly GCA_038232175.1 of Thermomicrobiales bacterium. GTDB lineage: Bacteria > Chloroflexota > Chloroflexia > Thermomicrobiales > JALYUS01 > JALYUS01. Next base: position 3,268 of record JBBSII010000079.1, on the reverse strand, counting down.
CACGCCGGACTTCACCCTCTCGAAGTCGCGCGGGCCGGAGCACTGGCTCCAGGCGCTGAACACAATGCTGATCGCACACGCACCGGGCGTCATCAACCTCGCAGTCGAGAAGTCCCCGGAGATGCGCGCAATGATGGGCCAGCACGCGCCCACCGACGCGCCGACACTCTCCCTTTGCCCGAAGGAGAGTGACCCCCCGCGTTCGGGCCGCTGATCGCGGCGTCGAGCGCTTCTCGCCGCAGTTTCGGTGGATGACCGCGTGCGATCATACCTTTTGTGGTAACCGGGCGCGGACCTTTTCTTCTTGCGGTTTGTCCCCCCGAATGGGGGTATGATGCAGCGAGGCATGGCCGGAGCGTTCGCTCACGAAGGGGAATCGCATCATTGATTTCCGCAGACCTTGCGAACTTGTTCCTCGGGAGCGTCGGGGCGAGCGCCGCCTTGATCGGGTTGCTCTTCGTCTCCATTGCGACCGCGCCGGAGCGCGTCTTCGGCCCCGAAGCGCCGAAGGAGCGGTGGGTATCGGCGGAGAGCGCATTCACCGCCCTCGTCAACGCCTTCTTACATTTCTCTCGGTGGCTTGATACTGGGAAGGCCCATCAGTGGCATCGTCATCACGCTGAGCACCAGCGCGCTGCTCGGCACGCTGAGGGTTGGCTGGCGCATCTGGCGGGAGCGCTCCGGTTGGGCGCCGCTGATGCGCTGGTTGTTCCTGCTCCTCGGCAGTCTGATTGTCTACAGTCTCGAACTGTGGAATGGTATCTCGCTCGCCCGCAAACCGAACGATGACGGGCCGGTACTTTTTATCGTCTTTCTGCTCTTCGCCGCGTACGGGATTAGCCTCGCGCGGGCTTGGGAACTGCTTGGCGCGCGTCGCAAGGGCCTGTTAACAGGGCTGCTGCAGATCAGCGACCCTGCCAATGACGATGCGGGAACGCGGGATGGCGCGCCTGCTGCCCCTCGACCGGAGGAATCCGGTCAGTGACACGCGCGGGCGACCGCCGTGCGATACTGCGGGCAGGTCGCGAAACGGTCGGTACAGGAGGAGGGGAGTGATGAGCAAAGCGCCGCTACGTGTGGGGGTAATGGGGCTGGGCGCGATTGGGCAGGCGGTCGTGCGACTGGCGGGCGAGCAGGGCGATGGCGTGGTGGAGATCGTCGGCGCGCTCGTTCGCGACCCGTCGCGGCCGCGTCCCGATCTCGGTGTGCCGGTGGTGCCGTCGCTCAACGCGCTCCTCTCCCTCCGGCCCGATGTGATTGTGGAGGCGTGCGGGCACGCGGGGCTGCGTGAGCATGGCCCTGCGGCGCTCCGGGCGGGGTGCGACCTCATCATGGTAAGCGTCGGCGTCTTTGCGGAGCCGGGCGTGATGGACGAGATGATCGCGGCGGCCGGGGCGGGCAACGCGCAGGCTAAGGTCGCTTCCGGCGCAATTGGCGCGCTCGACGCCATCGCGTCGGCGGCGGTCGGCGGCCTCGACCGCGTGACGCACACGACGCGCAAGCCCGCCCGCACGCTGATGAGCGCGGCGGACGCGGCGGCCCTCACTGAGGCGACGGAAGTCTTCCGGGGCAGCGCGCGCGAAGGTGCACTCAAATTCCCGGAGAGCATCAATGTCGCCGCCGCCGTCAGCCTCGCCGGGATCGGGCTGGATCGCACCGAGGTCCGCGTGCTGGCGGACCCGACGATCGAGCGGAACATGCACACCGTCGTCGCGGAGGGCGCATTTGGGCGGCTCCAGTTCGACATCCAGGGGATACCGACGCAGGAGAACCCGCGCACGGGCCGCCTCGTCGCGATGAGCGTGATGCGAACGCTGCTGCTCCGGCGCGCGCCCATTGCGGTGGGGTAACGGAAGGCGATTGATGCGCGTGTCCGCTCCCTGCTTTTTATCTTTAACACAGAGGAAGGGACGTACTCTTGCTATCCTTCGTCGCTCTCCGGCACGTGAGCGGTCATTGTGGCGGTGATGATGACCGGGTCCGGCGGCTCGGCGAGCAGGTGGAGCCGCCCGTTGCCATAGAGCAAGGGGAAGGCGTACCCTTCGCGAACCTGTTCGCCATCCGTGCCCTTGCCCACATGGAGATCAACGCCGTCATCAATCGTGATCGTGTGCGCCCAGAGGAGTTGCCACCCCTGCACCTCGACCTGCAAGGTGCCGTCCTGTTCCGCCCGTACGCGCACGAAAGGTGTCCGTGAGGTCTGCATCGTTCCGTCGCTCCTTTCGTTCCTCGTACGTCCTGCCCATCATTAACCGTAACGCGCCACTATTCCCATCACGCCCGATCTACGCGCCACATCGAGGGGATACCGTCTCTCCCTACCGACCGTGATCTGACGTGCGTGATGTGGTAGGGACCGTCATGATGACCCGCACGACGATCGAATGCAACGACATGGGCGGCAAAAAGTGCGGCGACAAAGAACTGAGCATCGCTCAGTTGGCCCCCGTGCCGGGAAGGCATAGGTCGGTGGATGGGGGTGTATAACCGCGTAGAGCGCCCAAAACCGGTGGACAACCTGTGCCGTACGGTCATAGTGAACATATGTACTTTCCTGAATGAAGGCGCGTTTTGGCTTACAGCACGGCGGAAATGGCGGCGCACACATTGGCGGTAGTCGCGGTGCCGCCAAGGTCCGGGGTGCGGAGACCGGAAGCGAGGGTTGCCTCGGTCGCACGCGCTAATCGTGCCGCCGCGTCGTGCGTGCCGAGATGCCGGAGGAGGAGAACAGCGGCGAGGAAGGTCGCGGTCGGGTTGGCGATGCCGCGCCCTGCGATGTCCGGCGCGCTGCCGTGCACCGGCTCGAACAGCCCCATGCCGTCGCCAACATTCGCGGAGGCCGCCACACCAAGGCCCCCAGTATGCGCCGCCGCGAGGTCTGAGAGGATGTCGCCGAAGAGGTTGGTCGTCACGAGCACATCGAACATCTCGGGCGCTTGGGCGAGCCGGAGCGCGGCGGTATCGACGAGCAGTTCATCGACCATGACCTCGGGGTACTCCAACGCGACCGCGCGCGCCGCGCGCCGGAACAAGCCGTCCGTCTGCCGGAGCACGTTCGCCTTGTGGACGATGGTGCAGCGCCCACGACGCTCGCGCGCGAGCCGGAACGCGGTGTGCGCGACCCGGCGGGACGCCGCGCCGGTGATGACGCGGAGGGTCGTCGCGCGCTCGCCATCGTCGCTCACCTCCTCGATGCCGCTGTCCCGCCCCTCGGTGTTCTCGCGCACGCTCAGGAGGTCCACGCCGGGGCGCGAGGCGGGGATGGGCA
>JBBSII010000078.1:0-11017 GCA_038232175.1 Thermomicrobiales bacterium | reverse complement strand
GTCGATGGCCTCGGTTGGGGCGGGCGTCGGGGCGGCGTGATTGAATATGCGCGGCACGAGTTTGCGCCCCCGATTGAGGACTTCAAACAGGAGACGCCGGTTTGCCTTCGCCGGGTCGGTGGGCTGGAGGAGGCAGAAATCGGTGGAGAAATGCACGGCCCCGTCCGCTCCCCGCGCCGCCTTGTCGAGATCGACGATCAGCGCGTTCGCCGCGTGCCCGGGATCGACGGCGAGATGAATCGTCCCGTTGATCCGCTCGTACGCACCCGCGTCCCCGAACATTGCGCCATCCGCATACGGCCCGCGTGCATGAATTTCCAACCGCGTGACTGTCATCGTTACCTCCGAGAGAAGGGAATTGAACCACAGAGCCACAGAGGGCACAGAGAGGAAGGGGAGAACGAAGGGAAGGAGATCAACGTGAGGTCTCAATACCGGTAGTATGAGGACGCTGCTCTCTATCTTATCTTTTCTTCTCCCCTTTTTCTCTGTGCCCTCTGTGGCTCTGTGGTTCGCATTCGTCCCTCCGGCAGTTTTCAAAACGTGGCGGGACGTGCGACACTGCGCCATCTGATGTGTGGGCGGGAAGAAACCAGCAGGGGGAATTTGCGAAATGCCAGACGAACAGAGCGGGCAACAGTCGGTCGATGCCGCGCTTGGAACCGCGATGACGTGGCGATGCATCGGGCCGCATCGCGGCGGGCGCGTTGTCGCGGTCGCCGCGGACCCGGTCGAGTCGATGACCTTTTACTTCGGCGCGTGCGCGGGCGGTGTCTGGAAGACGACGGACGGCGGCACCTACTGGGAGAATGTCTCGGACGGTTTCTTTAAGACAGCGGCGGTCGGCGCGCTCGCCGTCTCTGAGTCGGACCCGAACGTTATCTACGTCGGCACGGGCGAGACGACGATTCGCGGCAATGTCTCGCACGGCGACGGCGTCTACAAGTCCACCGACGCGGGCGCGTCGTGGACGAATGTCGGGCTGGCCGAGACGCGACATATCGCAAAAGTGCGCGTCCATCCGACGAACCCCGACCTCGTCTACGTCGCCGCACTCGGTCACGCCTTCGGGCCGAACAAGGAGCGCGGCGTCTACCGCTCGAAGGACGGCGGCGCGACGTGGGAGCAAATCCTCTTCCGCGATGAGGAGACGGGCGCGTGCGACCTCGCGATAGACCCGCACAACCCGCGCGTGCTGTATGCCGCGCTCTGGCGGGCGCGGCGCACCTTCTGGAGCCTGGACGCCGGTGGGGAAGGGTGCGGCCTCTGGAAGTCCACCGATGGCGGCGACACCTGGGCCGAATTAACGCGTAACCCCGGCCTGCCGAAGGGCGCGATTGGCAAGATCGGCGTCGCGGCCTCACCGGCGCGGGCGGGGCGCGTCTGGGCGATTGTCGAGGCGGAGGATGGCGCGGTCTTCCGCTCGGACGATGGCGGCGCGACGTGGCAGCGCATGAGCGAGCAGGGCGACCTCCGCTGGCGGGCGTGGTACTACATGCACATCTTCGCGCACCCGCAGAACGCGGAGACGGTGTACGTGCTCAACGGCGCGGCGTGGAAATCGACCGATGGCGGCGCGACGTTCGTCAAGTACCCAACACCGCACGGCGACAACCACGACCTCTGGATCGACCCGCGCAACCCGCGCCGGATGATCCAGGGCGACGACGGCGGCGCGTACGTCACCTTCAACGATATGGATGCGTGGTCCACCATCTTCAACCAGCCGACGGCGCAGTTCTACCATGTCACGACGGACAATCAGGCGCCGTACCGCATCTACGGCTCCCAGCAGGACAACACGGCGATGTCGCTCCCCAGTTTCTCGCCCGTTGGCGCGATCACGCAGGGGGAGTGGTTCGAGCCGGGCGGCGGCGAGAGCGGCTATATCGCGATCAACCCGAAGAACCCGGACATCGCCTTCGGCGGCGCGATCGGCAGCGGCAACGGCAACGGGCGGATGACCCGGCACGACCGCCGCACCGGACAGATTCGCAACGTCACCGTCTGGCCCGATGTGCCGGGGATGGGCGACGGCGCGAAGGACCTCAAGTACCGCTTCCAGTGGACCTTCCCGATCATGTTCTCGCCGCACGATTCCGACGCACTCTACGCCACCTCGAATGTCGTCCATCGCTCGACGGATGAGGGGGCGAGTTGGTCGGTCGTCAGCCCGGACCTGACGCGCAACGACGCGACGAAGATGGAGCCGTCCGGCGGCCCGATCACGAAGGACAACACCGGCGCGGAGGTGTACGGCACGATCTTCGCCTTCGTCGAGTCGCCCCACGAGCGGGGCGTCTTCTGGGCTGGGTCGGACGATGGCCTTATCCACATCTCGCGCGACGGCTGCAAGACGTGGGAGAACATCACGCCGGACCTCCCCGAGTGGGCGCTGATCAGCATGATCGAGCCATCGCCGCACGACCCTGCAACGGCCTACGTCGCGGCACTGCGCTACAAGCTGGACGACAACACACCGTACCTGCTCAAGACGAACGACTACGGCAAGACGTGGAAGCGGATCACCGACGGCATCCGCGCGGACGACTTCGCGCGCGTCATCCGCGAGGACCCGGAGCGGCGTGGGTTGCTCTACGCGGGCACGGAGACGGGCGTCTACGTCTCGTTCGACGACGGCGATCACTGGCGGACGTTCCAGGGCACGCTGCCCGTCGTGCCGATCCACGATTTGATCGTGCAGGGTTCGGATTTGATCGCCGCGACGCACGGGCGGTCATTCTGGATCCTCGACGACATCACGCCGCTCCGGCACTACACGGACGATCGGCGGGACGCCTCGGTGCACCTCTTCGCGCCGCGTGAGTGGGTGCGCCTGCGGCAACGCAAGGGGTACGGCAGCGACCCCGGCCCGTCGATGAGCTACCGCATGGCGGGGACGAATGTCATTACCTACCGGCAGAAGAAGAAGCCGAACGGTGAGACGGAGGAGACGTTCGTCAACGTGGGCGAGAACCCGCCCAATGGCGTAATTGTCCGGTACTACCTCAAGGAGAAACCGACCGCGCCGATCACGCTCACCTTCCTCGACGCGGACGGTAAGGAGATCCGCACCCTCAAGAGCAAGGAGGAGAAGAAGCCGGAGACGGGAATCTCGAAGCCGGAAGCCAGCTCGCCGGATAAGGAGCCGGTTGTGCCTGCGGAGGCGGGGCTGAACCGCTTTGTCTGGGACACGCGCTACGCGGACGCGAAGAAGATACCGGGTGACAAGGGCACGGAGGGCGCGGTCGCCGGGCCGGTGGTCGTGCCGGGGGCCTATCAGGTGCGGCTCACGGTGGGGGACGACGCGCAGACGGCGACGTTCAGCATCGTCAAGGACCCGCGCATCGACGTGTCGCAGCGCGATCTTGAGGCGCAGCGCGACCTCCTCCTGCAAATTCGCGATAAGCTGACCGAGACGCACGAGGCGATCCTGATGCTCCGCGATCTCCGCGCCCAGGCGGCAGGCTGGGAAAAACGCCTGGGTGGTCAGCCGCCCGATTCCTCAGCGCTCGACACGCAGCACGCGGCGCTTCTTGAGGCCGCGAAGGCATTGCGAGAGAAGGCGAAAGCGGTCGAGGACGAACTGATCCAGGAGAAGGCGGACAGCCCGCTCCAGCCGCCATCGAAGTTGAACGGGAAACTTGCGGCCCTCGCGGGCTTCGCCGACACCGCCGATGCCGCCCCGACGCGGCAGACGCACGAGGTCTTCAAGGAGCTTTCCGGCCGCATCGACCGGCACCTGCGCCAGATGGACGACCTGATGGAGGCCGATCTCGCTGCCTTTAACCGCCTCGTGCGCGATGCGGGCGTCGCCGCCATCGTGTCGAAGCCTGCCTAACCTTCTGGGCAGATAGGAGTAGGGCGACCATTGGACGATCCCGTCGCGTGGTTCACGAGCACACTCCAGTTGCCGCAGCCGGCGATGCTGCCTGCCATCGCCGTGCCGCTCGCGCGGATGGACGCGGACGAGGCGGCGGCGCTCTGGGATGCGTGGCGGGACTACGTGCCGACCGCGCGCGGCTCCGAGCGCGCCGCCGCCTTCGCCTCCATCCTCCGGCGCGGCGTGGAGACCGCCGTCTGCACGACCTATCCGAACGTCGCCTGGGTCGCCGTCGGCGCGTACGAACTGGATGCCGTGCCGGAGAGCGCGTGGGAACTGCTGCTCAACGAGACGCCGCTCACCGCGAGCGTCATCCGGCTGCTTGTCCACGCGCGCGAGCACGTTATCGTCCACATGGTGCAGCGGCGCGGCGAGCGCGTCCCGAAGGACGAGCGCGGCCCGTTCCTGTTGCCGTGATGGTGTAGAATGGGGGTGATGCAGGGAGCAGATTGCTATGTCACGAGCCACGAAGCGGTGAGCGGCGAGGTAGTCTGTGCCATTCGGCATACAGGAGGCGCATGTGGCGACGAAAGAGGAAATCACGCAAGCCGTCCGACAGGGGAATGAGCGCGTTACGCGGACATTCGGTGCGCTCTCGGACGCGCAATTGGCGCGGAAGGTCCACGACGGTGACAACGGCTGGACGGCGAAGGCGATCCTCGCGCATCTCTCGGGCCGTGCGACGAGCTACGACCGGATCATCGGGATGGCCGAGAGCGGCGCCGGGTTCCCCACCGGGTCGACCATCGACGCATTCAACCAGCAGCGTGTCGATGGGCTAATTGCGAAAAGTCGCGACGCGCTCCTCGCGGAGTTCCTTGCCGCCCATGAGGCGCTCGTGGAACGGGTTGCGGGGATGCCGGATGCAGCGCTCGCCAGGACGATCCAGCGGGGCGACGCGGCGATCCCACTGAGCGATGTGCTCCGCATGTCGGGTGGGCAGCATTCGATCAACCACGCCGCCGAGGTGGAGCAGGCGCTGGGCATCCCCGGCCCGTCCGAGTACGCGCTACCGGACCGCAACGGGCTGGCGTCGCCGTTCGCCGCCCTCCACCACGTCGCGCTCGTGACAAACGACATGAAGAAGACCGTCACGTTTTACCGCGATCTGCTCGGCAGCGAGGTCGCGATGGGCCACCGGCTCGGCAGGCCGGGCAACGAGCGGCACTACTTCATCACCGTCGCGCCGAATACCGTCTTCGCCTTCTTCGAGTTCCCGGACGCCGCCATGCCCGACTACAAGGATGCGACGCTCGCGACGACGGGCCGCGCGCTCGACCATATCTCCTTCTTCGCGCCGAGTGACGCGCAGTTCGATGCGTGGTATCAGCGGTTGACGGAGGCGAACGTGCCTCATCTCAGCCCGATCCGCGACATGGGCATCGTGCGCGCCTTCTTCTTCGCGGACCCGAACGACATCGTCCTCGAAGTGATGGCGGAGAAGCCCGGCGGCATGAAATTCCCCGCCCTCAGCGATCCGGCCCCCGCGTACTGAGAGGAATCGGGGAGTTTAGCCACAGAGGCACAGAGGACACAGAGAAAAAAGCGAGTAAATACTCTCTCTTTCTCCTCTCTGCGCCCTCTGTGCCTCTGTGGCTACGTTCCCTCCGCTCTATGACCTCTTCCAGTTGGCCGACGGTGGCGCTGCGGAATCTCTCCCGCGTCACCGTCATCATGCCGTCATGACCCGTGTGAAGGCATCGCGGATTTCGTCGTCGGTCAGCGCGTCCGCCGCGTCGCCGATGGAGAGTTCGAACATCGACCACTCCGGCAGGTCCGTCGGGCGCAGGGAGCGGAAGAGATAGAGCCGCTCTTCCCGCGCGAGTTTGAGCGCCGCCGCCATCATCCGCTCCGGGTCGCCGTGCAGGTAGACGTGCATCATGTGCGTCTGCGGCGGGTCCGGCTTGATGATGACGCCCGGCACGGAGCGCAGCACCGCCGCGACTTCGACCGCGCGCGCGTGGTAATGGGCGAAGCGGTGCAGGCGCTGACGCAGTTTCGTGCGCGCGGAGAGGATATACGGGTAGAGCTGCACCATCCGCCCGCCGTGCCGCACCTGCCAGACGCGCGCCTCCGCGATGAATGCCGCCGACCCGGCGAGGGCGGAGCCGGCAATCGCGCCGACGCCCTTGTAGAAGGAAACGTAGACGCTGTCGAACAACGCGGCGATCTCGGTGTACGGGCGGTCATAGAAGGGCGCGGATTCCCAGAGGCGCGCGCCGTCCATGTGCACCGCCGCGCCGCGTTCCCGCGCCCACGCCACCTGCGCCATCAGTTCCTCCCACGTCGGCAACTGCCCGCCGAGGTCGCGCTGCGGCAACTCGATCAGGAGCGCGGCGATCGGCTCCGCGACCCCCCGCAAGTCCGCCAGCGTCATCAGGCGGCGCGCGTCGCCGACGAGCCGCGCGTGGAGGCCATGGAGCCGCTGATACCCCTTCTCCTCCTTCGTTTCCACATGGCACATCGGGTGGAATGCCACCGTGGGGACATGCTTCCACTCGCTCCAGATGCGGAGGGCGATCTGCTGCGCCATCGTGCCGGAGGGGAGGAAGACCGCCGCCTCCATGCCGAGGATCGCCGCAACCTCTTGCTCGAAATCCTCGATCAGCGCGCCCTCACCGTATGTATCCGCGCGCTCATCCGGCGCTGCCGCCGCCGCGAGTTCGGCGAGCGCCTCGTGCGGGCGGATCGGGCCGTGCCCGCCGAGGAACCGCTCGCATCGCGCCCATATCTCTTCCGACGATGCGGTCATCTGATTCGTCGCCATCGGCCCTACCCCCCGTTGTTGGGCCGCACCCTCGCCGCCCCGTTGCATCCCCGCCCGCCGCATCATACCGCGTTCCCCCGCCGGTGGGGAACATCATCGTACACCAGTTTCCGAGAGTATCTCTTATACCTCTGATACTCCGACTTTCTCAAGTTCACGCAATGTACAGACGTCGGCACACTAGTCTCATGTGGCGTCTGGCACGCTACGTGCTCCTTGTGTATCGACGGTATTGTTTTCGCAAGGAGAGAAGTCATGGTCTCGGAACAGCCAAAGAGTCGTACGGACGCGGCGATGGGCACGCAGCACGGAACTGGCGAGCATGCGCAAAGAATGCCCGGCACCGGTGGTCAGCAACCGCCACAGCAGCGAGCGGGGCAGGGTACACCGCCGTTGCAGGGCGGCGCGGGTACACCCTCGCAGAGTGCCGGGCAGCAGACGCAGCAGAAGGCTGGCCAGGTCGCCGACCAGGCGAAGGAGCAGGTGGGTCAGGTCGCCGATCAGGCGAAGGAGCAAGCCGGTCAGGTCGTCGATCAGGCGAAGGAGCAGGTCGTCTCACAAGTAGGCTCCCAGAAGGACCGCGCAGTCGATAGCCTCGGCACGATCGTGGACGCGCTCCGGCAGACGAGCAAGCATCTGCGTGAGAGCGATCAGCAGAACATTGCGCAGTATGCCGACAAGGCCGCCGACCGCGTCGAGCAGTTCACCGGCAATCTGAAGGGCAAGGATGTCCAGACGATCGTTCGCGATGTCGAGCGATACGCGCGGCGGCAGCCCGCACTCTTTCTCAGCGGCGCGTTCGCGCTCGGCCTACTCGGTGCGCGTTTCCTCAAGAGCACCGGCCAGCGCGAAGAGGAGAACGATTCGCCCGGTGGCGGCTACCGGCCAGGTCAATATGGCTCATACGGGCGTTCCGGCCAATATGGTCAGCCTGGGCAATATTCCGCATCGTACAGCGGGCGTTATGACGGTGCTGACATGGGTAACCGCCCGGGCACATCCGCCTCGCAGGAGCGGAGTTGGTCCGTCCGGGGTACGGAGACACGGTGATGCAAGAGCGCAAAGACGAGCGATCGATCGGTGAACTCTTCGGCGACCTCGTGCAGCAGACTGGCACGCTGGTCCGGCAGGAGGTGCAGCTGGCGACCACCGAGATGACGCAAAAGGCGACAGCGGTTGGCAAAGATATCGGTGCGCTCGCGGTCGGTGGGGCGGTCGCGTACGCGGGACTGCTCGCGCTGATCGCGGCGATCATCATTGGGCTGGGTCAGTTAGGCGTGACTTGGTGGCTCGCCGCCCTCATTGTTGGCGTGGTAGTCGCGGGTATCGGCTATTTCCTTGTGCAGAAAGGGCTGACGGCCCTTAAGCAGCAGAGCATCGCGCCGCAACAGACGATTCAGACGTTGAAGGAGGACCGCCAGTGGGCGAAAGAGCAGATATAACGCGGGCCTACGATCCTGATGCACAGGATTTTGATCGCACCATCGCGGCGGGCACGGCGGGCGAGTCACCGGAGGCAATCCGTGTCGAGATTGATCAGACTCGCGTCGAGATGAGCACCACGATTGATGCCTTGCAGGAGAAGCTCAACCCGGATCGCCTCAAAGAGCAGATGGCGGAGACGGTTCAGGAGCAGGTCGCCGCCGTTAGGGAGCAGGTGACAGAGGCAGTGCAGGAGCATGTCGATGCGGTCAAGGGCAGCATTCACGATGCGACAATTGGAAGGGCGGAGGAGATGGTGAGCAACGTTGGACGATCTGGGCTCGTGGAGACGATCAAACAGAATCCCATCCCGGCCGCGCTGGCGGGCCTTGGTCTCGGCTGGTTGTGGATGAATCGGCACCAGGGTCGGGCAGGTGAAAGCGGCGGATATAACGTCGGACGCGGCTACACCGGTGGACAGCCCTCGTATGGACGCGGGCAGATGTATCGCGCCGGAGCATCCAGCTATGGACCGGGCCAGGGGTATGGGCGCGGACAGGCGTATTATGGCGGCAATCAGGGCGGCGATCAGTCGATCGGCGACAAGGTTGGCGACGTCGCCGGACAGGCGAAAGAGACAGTCACGGACACCGCAGGTCAGGTGAAGGAAACAGTCACGGATACCGCAGGTCAGGTGAAAGATCGAGTCGGGCAGTTCGCCGATCAGGCACAGGATCAGGTGGGCGAATGGGGTGGTCAGGTGCAGTACGGCGCGCAGAATGCATGGTCGCGCTTTGAGCGGACGCTGCATGAGAACCCGATGGGTGTGAGTGCGGCGGCAATCGCGCTCGGCCTCGCGGTCGGCATGTCCCTGCCAGAAACACCGTTCGAGGACAAGTTGATGGGCGAAACGCGCGATAACGTGATGGAGAAGGCCCAGTCAACTGCCCAGGAGACGATGCAGAAGGTCGGGCAGGTCGCGCAGCAGGTGCAGCAGACCGCCACGGAAACCGTCAAGGACGAGGCGCAGAAGCAAGGCTTGACGCAAGGCACGTCTCCACAGGGCGGTGGCCAGAAGCAACCGCAAACTGGCGCGCAGACCATGCCCCGCCCGCCACAGCAGGGCCAGCAAGGGACGCAACCGACAGGCGCCACCCGGTAAGGGAACCCAATACACACAATCCCGCCACGGGAATCAGCGCCGCGAACGAGATGTTCGCGGCGCTGATTGTTGCGTGCCGGTCTCCATCATGCGGACGAGCGAATCCCACGGTGGTTGGTCCGTGGGTAAGAAAAAGCGGCGGTGGGGAGCCGCCGCAGGGTATAGGGAGGGGGAAGGAATAAACGAAAGAAGATAGAGCGCCGCCACGGGGTCAGGTACATGCCCACGCTTCTCAGCGCTCTCGTAACCACTGTCAATCATCTAGCACATTCCGTGCCAAGGGGTGCTTAGGGGGGTTGCCGCATCGTGATATGCCGCTGTCGCCGCGTGTTGGCGGCGCTCCCTACGCGTTCGTGCGCGCCTTCGGGATCGGGCTGGCGGCGATGTAGAGGACGGCGAGCGCGAGGATGCCGGCGGCGACGAAGAAAGTTGTTCGCGCGCCATACCTGCTCGCGAGCAGGCCCGCTCCCAGACTCCCGATGGGAACGGTGCACCACGCGATCATCCGAATCGCGGAGGTGGCGCGCCCGAGCAGGTGATCGGGGATGACGGACTGCCGCAGCGAGATCGACGGGATGTTGAGCAGCGTCACCGCCGCCCCCCACAGCGCGCCGATGCCCGTCATGATCGCGAGGTTGCCGGTGAGACCGAAGCCGAGCACGAGGATTGGCTGGACCATCGTCGCGAGGAGGATCTGTCGGCCCATCGGCAGTTTCTTCGTGATGCGACCGACGACGAATGAGGCGCAGAACTGGCCAATTGCCGTGCTTGCGAGGAAGATGCCCGTTTGCGCCGCGCTGAAGTGCAACTCGATGCGTGCCCGGTACACGAAGACCGAGAGGGGCGCGCTCGCGGCCAGGTTGCCGATGGCGGTGGCGATCGTCAGCGCGCGGATCAGCGGATTGCTCCAGACGAACCGAAGCCCTTCCACCATGCGCCCCCAGAAGGTGCCCTCCTCCTGCCGCAGGGCGGGGGCGCTGAACGGGCGCTTGATCGTCAGGAGTGACACAACGGAGACGGCGTATGAGACCGTATCGATCACCATCGTCCCCGCCGCCGTGAAGATCGCGACGAGCACCCCGGCGAGCGGTTGCCCGGAGAGTTCGGCGGCGCTCCTCGTCATCTCCAATTTGCCGTTCGCGTCCGGCAACTGCGTTTTATTCACGAGATTCGGCAGGCAGGCGGTGTAGCCGACATCGAAAAAGATCGTGAACAGGCGCATCAGCGCGGCGACGAGGAAGAGTTGCACGAGGGTCAGACGCCCCATGAACGTGGCAAGCGGGATGCTGAAGACGAGCACGCCGCGCGCGGCGTCGCAGACAAGCATGATCGTGCGCCGGTTCCAGCGATCCGCGATCACACCGGCGGGGAGGGCGAAGAGCAGGTACGGCAGGAAACTCACCGCGCTCAGCGCGCCGACGCTGACCGCCGAGCGGCTGATGTCCAGCACGAGCCACGGCAGCGCAAATTGCGACACCTGGCTGCCAAAGACGCTCAGACTTTGCCCGCCCCAGAGCGTGAGGAAAGCCCGGTTCTGCCAGAGCGAGCCGACAGCAGCTGCCTCCCCGACGGGCGTGATATCCCCGGTCTCCGCTTGCTGCCTGGCAGGTGCGTCCGCGCTCATCTGCTGCCCCCTCGCGTCCGTGCTACCTCACGTCACTGCCATGTATACCGTGCCGTGCGTGTCACTACGATGCATAGCTCTTCGTCTTCTCTGTCTGTTCTTTCATTTTCGCACAGAAGTCTGCGTGGGTGCAAAGGTACGTGGGGGAAAGTAACGAGT
>JBBSII010000077.1:0-11027 GCA_038232175.1 Thermomicrobiales bacterium | reverse complement strand
CACGCCCATGAGCTCGCTGTTCGCGTGCATCTCGACGAACTTCAGCACCGCCTGGCGGTACCCCTCCGGCATCCAGTCGCCGGGTTCGACCTTGCCGCCATTGGCGACGTGCGCGTTGAAGGCATCCAGTCGTTCTTCCTCAGTCATGCGTTATCCCTCCATTGGCAGTGCGGGTCGGCCGCCGGGTCGGTCTGCGGGGTGGACAACCCGCGCAGGAAAAGATCGGCGAAGGCGTTGGCGATAGCGTCCGGCGCGAGCGGGCCGTGCGGGCGGTACCACTGCGCGATGCCGTTCAGGGCGGAGATGATGCCGAGGCCCGCCATCTTCGGCTCGCCCGCGCGGAACTCGCCGTTTGCCATCCCCTCCGCGATAACGGCGCGGAAATACGCCTCGTATGCGTCCCGCTGGCGCGCAATTGCGGTCCGCCGCTCCGGGCCGAGAAAGCGCCACTCGTGCAGAAAGACATTCGCGTGCTCGATGTCGTCCGTGACGACCTTCACATGTGCCCGCGCCATCCCGCGCACCCGCTCCGACGCCGATTCCGTGCCGTTCGCGATCGGGCGGGCCGCCGCGTGGAATTGCTCCGCCGCCCGGCTGACGATGTTCCAGAGCACATCCTCCTTCGAGGTGATGTGTGCGTAGAGGCTGCCGCCCTGCAGGTCGAGTGCGCGGGCAATGTCGCGCACACTCGTTGCGGCATATCCGCGCTCGCTGAACAGCGCGCTCGCCACATCCTCAATTTGTCGTTTCCGCGTCTCCAAATCCGCCCTCGCTGCAAACAAACGCTTGTTAGGTCTCCGGTGATGATTCTACACCCTGTCGCGGCGCTGTCAACGTTGTGAACCAATGCACAAAAACCGATGGATGAGACGACAACGGACAACGCGGCCTTTCTTGCGATGCCGACACTGCACACATTCCTGGCCTTGATTGGAGGGAGCGCCCATGCCAGAAATCTTCCCGCCCGACCATTACCACCGCGCCGACGAGAGCGACGACGGCACTTTCTACATGATGCCCCGGATGGTCGCGCATATCGACGCGAACGCCATCGCCGCCACGACCGCGCTCTACCGGGAAATCCTCCCGCCGGATGCGGTGGCGCTGGACCTGATGAGCAGCCGGTACTCGCACCTGCCCGAGCCGCGTGGGGTATACCTGTCGCGCGTCGTCGGGCTGGGGATGAACGCGGCAGAACTGGCCGCAAATCCGCAACTGGACGCGCATGTCGTCCACGACCTGAACACAGACCCGCGCCTCCCCTTCGATGACGGCGCATTCGACGCCGTGCTCTGCGCCGTCTCGGTGCAGTATCTGCAGCAACCCGTGGCGGTCTTCGCCGAGGTCGCGCGGGTGCTGCGGCCCGGTGGCGTCGTGGCGATCACCTTCTCCAACCGCTGCTTCCCGACGAAAGCCGTCGCCGTCTGGACGCAGACCACCGACGCACAACACGGCGAACTCGTGCGCTCTTACCTCGCATCGGCGGACGGCTTCACGGACATCGCGGTTTCGCAGCGCAACACACGGGGCGGCGACCCGCTCTACGCCGTCACCGCAATGCGAGTAACGAGTAACGAGTAGCGAGTAACGTGGGCAAGAGAATTATTGGTGGCGGCCTGATGAACATTGACTGGTTGATTCGGTACTCCGGGGATGCAGGCTGAAATCTGCCCATGCTGCCCAGAGGGCGCCCGCGCCCGGCTACCGGTAACACAGTGTTTCCAGCCTGTGGACCCAGTACCCAATCAAGTTCTTACGGTTCAGAAGGCCACCACCACCGGGGAATCCTCAATTTACTCGCGAAGAGCGCGCTAACGCGGTGCCAATGCGTGCCCGACGATCTGCGCGTAGGCGGCAGGGTCGGTCGCGCCCTCGGTGCAGAGGGTGAGGATGCGGCTTGCTGGCGTGATGCCGAGCGTTGCGCGCGTCTCCGTCGCCCCCGGCCCCGTCAGCAGTTCGAGCAGCCCGCCGATGCCCGCCGCGCCGGTTTCCCCCGCGCCGATGCCCGCGTCCGCCATCAGGCGCATCGCCTGCCGTGCCCGCTCGTCCTCGATCGCGACGAACATGTCCACCCCGGTGGAGACGACTGGCCACGCGAGCAGCGAGGGGATGCCGCAGTTCAAGCCCGCCATGATCGACGTGTGCGGTCCGGGAACTTCCGTAATGGCTCCCGCCGAGACCGACACCAACATGCACGCCGCGCTCGCGGGTTCGACGCCGACGATCCGCGCGCCCGTCCGGCGGTAGTGCCGGACAACCGCCATGGCGAGCGACCCGACGCCGATCTGCACGAGCACGACATCCGGCCCGTCGCCGCCGAGTTGCGCGTCCGCCTCCTGGAAGATCGTCCCGTACCCCTCGGTGATCCAGCGCGGCACGTCCTCGTACCCCGGCCATGAGGTGTCGGAGATGACGAGGCAATCCGGCCCCGCCCCTACCGCCGCTTGCGCGACCGCCGCATCGTAGGTGCCATCGACGATCTCCACCGCCGCGCCCTCCCCCGCAATCGCGTCGATGCGCGATTGCGCTGTGCCGCGCGGGACGAGGACACGCGCCTTGCAGCCGAGCACCGCCGCCATCCGCGTGACGGCCCGGCCGTGGTTGCCGTCAGTCGCGGTCGCGAGCGTCAACGGCGCGCGATCCGCGAGCGCCGCGCGCAGGTCTCCCAGCGATGCGCCGTCCATCCCGAGGCGGGCCGTGACGGCGCGATAGGTCGCCCACGATGCCCCAAGAATCTTGAACGAGGGCAGATCGAGCCGCGACGATTCATCTTTAACGACGATACTCCCAACACCGAGCAGCGCGGCGAGCGCGGGCATGGGCGTCAGCGGCGTCGCGGCATACCCCGGAAAGCGCCGATGAAAGTCGAACGCCGCGCTGCTCGGCGATGGGCACGTGCCATTCGCTGTGGCGAGAGGATTGACGAGAATGCGCGTATCCAATAGTCACCTTCCCGGTAGCGTAGGCTTTCAGCCAGCGTCCCGCGTTCGCGCTCCGTCGCAGGAGCAGGCTGAAAGCCTACGCTACCATACACGCCGTGTACACAGAGGTTTTCGGCGGCTGTTACGACGGATAGCCCGGCCTCACTCGTTACTCGTTACTCATCCCTTCCTCTCACCAGCGTCCGAGCGGTTTGATGGCGCCGCTATTGGCGAGGGCCACGCGCACCCGCGCCTCGTCCATCCACTCCGGGTGCGGCAAAGTGAACGGCAGGGCATTCGGCGCGATCAGTTCCTTCACGTGCTGCGCCACGGCAACATTGGCGAGGATGTAGCCGTGATTCTCGATCACGGCGATCTCCGCCGCCGAGAAGGCGTCCTCATCGGTGCGGATGGACGAGAGGATGTCGTCCACGAGCGCGGCGGAGTAGCCGCGCGCCTCCGGCAGGTCGTAGTGCTCGACCTTCGTTGTGATGCTCCAGTACGTGCCGTGCAGGACGCCCTGGAGGAAGTTGGACATCAGCCACCGCTTGCGCATCTCGCGCGCCTGGTGCTGCACGATATCCTGATAGCGCAGCACGCGCCGCACGACGTTCCAGCGCGTCTGGAAGTGGAATGTGCCGCCGCCGTCGGAGACGAGCACGACCGCCGAGGTGTTCCAGACCGGCTCTAATCCCATGTTGTCGTAGACGCCGCCATCCGTCAGGGACATCCCCGCGAGGTGCGCCGCCCGCGCCGGGTCGTTCTCCGTCGCGCCGCTGTACTCCGCCGGGCGCAGACGGAGGGGGAGCGGGTCGAACGCCGGGGGCCAGCAGGAGGACGCCGCGACCGCCCGCGCGACGCGCCACGCCGGGGCGGGGTGACGGTAGCCGACGTACTCGCCCCCGCCGATCCGGTCTCGCTGGAAGACCCAGTACGTGCCGTGGACCATGTCCGTCGCGCAGAAGATGTACATCGGACGCTCCGGTAGATGATTGAGCGTGCGCCGGGTGAGCGCCGCCTCCCGGCCCGCGAGCGCGTCCACCGCCGTCGATTGCCGAAACCAGTTCCACGGCAGGAGGCGCTTCAGGATTGGCCCCGTCCGCAGGTTCGTGCCGGCGAACGCGCGAAACGGCGCGGCAACTTCCCGCTCCCACACGGCGGCGGGGATGATCGCGCCCGGCTCCGGCCAGTGGGGAATTGCCTCCACGAGATGCGCCGCGAAGATGCTCCCGCCGGAGACCGCCGAGAGTGTGTCCACCCGCCCGAGGACGCCAAGTTCGTTGAGCCGCCGGAGCGCGCCGAGGTGGAAGAGCGCGGCGCGGAACCCACCGCCCGAGAGGCAGAGTGCGATGCCCGACCGCCCCGGCTGCGGCAGGTACGTCGCCCGAGCGTGCGCGGTCCCGCGCTCAGCGGGCGGCGGTGTCAGATTTTGTGGTTCGCGTTCCCGCTCCATGATGCTCCCCTCCACTCTTCCATGTGCACGTAGTGTGCGCGGGCACATGGCGATTGCACAACGCTGACTGCCCAGGAATTGGCTTTTCTGCCTGTAGAACGAATTTCCAACCACTTCGCACTTCGCACTTCGCACTTCGGAAACGTTGATGTACGGAGACATAAGAGAGAATCGGAGATAAAAAATAGATACCCATCACATTTTGGTGTACTAGCCCGTTAGTATCAGTGAATGGCATCGAACGATCATCAAAGGAGGAAGATGCGAGGGATGGGGAGATCAATGAATAGTACGGCTCCTCCCGCGCACACGATGAATGATCCGACATGGTATTCCAGCCCGCGCCGCGCCCATGATAAACGTTGAACATGGCGCACCTATACGTCCCGTGCTCGCGACGCTTGCGACGGTTCACTGAGACGGTGGAGCGGGTCCCTTAACTACTTACTCCTTCTGCCTTTGCCTCGGTGGCGGTGCTTCCTCCAGCCTCCCGCCACCAACTTTTTCTCTCTTTCGCATCTCCTGACCCACAGCCGACGACGGACATGCTGCGTCGTGCCCGTGATGAACGCGGCGCGTTTTGTCATACCTGAGGTATGTCTGAGCGGCAAAGAAAACGCTTCGGTAATGGCGGTGACCTTCAACGAAACGAGCGACGTGAGCGTGATCCTCAGTCCTCAGTCCTCAGTCTTTCCCCTGTGGTTGCACCCCATCCGAACTGACGGTATTGTACGGACACCGGAGCGGCGAACGAGCAGGGGTGCGAATCGCGGTATTTTCCGGTTGGGGGTGGGGGGCGGACGTGCCACGAACCAGGACGGACAATGAACGCACCGTGCCGGTGATCGCCTTCTTTAACC
This sequence comes from Thermomicrobiales bacterium, assembly GCA_038232175.1. Lineage (GTDB taxonomy): Bacteria > Chloroflexota > Chloroflexia > Thermomicrobiales > JALYUS01 > JALYUS01. The sequence continues at coordinate 5,793 of JBBSII010000077.1, read as the reverse complement.
AGAAGGGCGGCACGGCGAAGACGACGAGCACGCTCAACGTCGGCGCGGCGCTGGCCGAGCGCGGCCATCGGACGCTCGCTATCGATCTCGACCCGCAGGCGAGCCTGACCATGGCCCTCGGCGTCGATGTGCTGACGCTCGAATCCTCGTCGTACGACCTGCTGGTGGACGACAGCGTCGAGATCGGCGATATTGTGCGCCCCACGAGCATCGCGAACTTCTCCGTCATTCCGAGCCACCCGGACCTCGCCGCCGCCGAGTTGCAACTCTTGAATGCCCTCGAACGCGAGCGCGCCCTCGCCCGCAAGTTGACGCCGGAGGCGCTGGCGGCGCTCGACATCGAGTACCTGCTGATCGACAGCCCGCCCTCGCTCAACGTCGTCTCGATCAACATCCTCGTCGCAGCGGACTATCTCATCATCCCGATTGAGCCGCACCCGCTCTCGGTGATGGTGCTACCGAAGCTGTTCGAGATGGTCGGGCGGGTGCAGCGACTGAACCCGAAACTGAAAATCGTCGGTTTCCTGCCCACGAAGGTGCACGGCACCTCCCGCCTCGCCAGCGACATGATCGAGGACCTGCGCGACGGCTTCCCGGAACTGCTCATCCTGCCGAGCATCCCCCTCTCCGTGCGCGGCGCGGAGGCGGTGGCAGCCTACACAAGCATCCTCGCCTACAGCCCGAAATCGCCCATCGCGGAGGCGTACCGGCAGGTCGCGCAGAAGGTCGAGAAGGAGGTCAGGCCATGAGCCTCCCGCCAGCGGGATCGGGCGATGATATCCGAAGCAATGGTCAGGAAGGGGAGCCGACAATGAGCGTCCCGGCAAAGGGAAACGTTCGCCCGCCGCGCCCGAAGCGGTTCGCGGTCGTCGCCGATCTCCTGAAGGACACGTCCACGCGCGCCGCAGGCGTCGAGGACATGATGAACGCGAAGCAGATCCGACGCGACCGGATCGTGCCGGACCCTGACCAGCCGCGCAAGACCTTCCCGCAGGAGTCGCTGGAGGAACTGGCGACCTCGCTCAAGTCGCGCGGGATGCTCCAGCCCATCGCCGTCCGCTACGACCGCGCGGCGGATCACTACATCATCATCCACGGGGAGCGGCGCTGGCGGGCGTCGGGCATCGCGGGGCTGGAGACGCTCCCCGCCATCGTGCGCGAGGAGCAGGAGGCGGGCGAACGGCTGATCGACCAGTTGATGGAGAACATCCAGCGCGAGGACCTGAACGACCTCGACCGCGCAGACGGACTCAGCCACCTCAAGGAGGCGATGGGCGGCGTCGCGTGGGAGCGCGTCGCGGAGGCCGTCGGCATCGGGCGCACGCGGCTCTTCCAGTTGCTCGATCTGCGCGACGAGAGGAAGACGCCCGAACCGGAGCAGAAGGCGATCCGCCAGGGCGAGCTGACCGAGAAGCATATCCGCGTGCTGCGCCGCCTCTCCGGCCCCTCGCGGGAGGGATTGCGCCGCGTGATGATCGCGGACAAGCTCTCCGCGAAGGAGGCCGATCTCGCTGCTGACGCCCTCGTGCAGAACCCCGCGATGTTGATCAACGCCACGCCGGAGCAGGTCGCGGAGGCCGTGCGCCGCATCCGCGCAGAATCTCGCGCGCCGCGCACCCCCGAGCCGCGCATAAACCTGCGCGGCCTCGTCACCGGTGGCACGGAACTCCCCACTATCGACGATGCCGCCCTGCAGGATTTGCAGGTCTCCGCCGAACGCCTTCTGCGCTACTTCCTCGCCATGACCACCGAACCCCTCGACCCCGCGCAGGCCAAGCGCCTTCGCCCCCTCATCCGCCGCCTCCGCGACACCGCCGATTTGTACCTCGATTCGGTGAAGGAGTGACGCGATTAACTCTTTCGCATGGAGGAATAATACCGCATCTTTCAGAGGCGTTGCGTGCCTGTTTCACTCCGCGCCGCCGTTGCGACGGCGGCGGATGACGGCGACGATGCCGATAGTGAGAACAGCGGCGGCGATTCCGAGGGCGACGGGGAGAGGATTGCTCGTCGGGGGCGGCAGGCTGACGACGCCGTGCGTGTTCATCACCGCTGGTTCGGGAACGTAGCGGCCATGCTCCGGCACGGCGACGCGGTCGAAGTCCCGCGCCAGTTTCTCCAATTCAACCTGCAACTGGTCGCCCCACATCGGGATGCCGTGGCCCGTCGCCGCGACGGCGGGACGGAGCGCCGCCAGCGTCGTGACGGAGTCATGGGCGGCGCGCCAGTCGGGCGTGAAGTGCATCGGCGGGCCGTGCATCTCCTGCGGCTTCGTCAGGGCGGCGATGGCGGACTCCTGCTTCGTCGTCACGAAGGCGTCCCCCGCGATCAGTGTCCGGTCCGAATCGCGGAAGAGCGAGACGTGGCCGGGACTGTGGCCGGGCGTGTGGAGCCACCGCCAGCCGGGCATCCCCGGCACGCTCCCGTCCTCCGGCAAGGGCAGCACGCGCCCGCCGAGATCGATCGGGCCGTGCGGATAGAGGAATGAGAGGCGGGCCATCGCGCCGCCGCCCACGGTCGGATCGGCAGGCGGGTAGTCGGAGCGGCCCGTCAGGTAGGGCAGCTCCAGCGGGTGCGCGTAGACCGGCACATTCCACCGCTCCGCCAGCGTCCGCAGCGCGCCGACGTGGTCGAAGTGCCCATGCGTCATGATAATCGCCTCGGGCCGGGCGTCGGGGCCGAACCGCTCCGCCGCGTCGAGAATCTTCCCCGCTGTGCCAGGCAGCCCGGCGTCGATGAGTACCCACGGCCCCGTGTCCGGCGTGCCAACCATGTAGACGTTCACAATCGGCAGCGGGAGGAATGCCACATCCGGCGCGATCTGCCAGGATGGCCCCGTGCGCGCGTATCGTTCCTCAAATGCCTTGCTGTTCATAACTCTTTATCCTCCCTCGTCTTGCCGTGCAACCAATCTCGCCACACGGCAGCACAACGGGTGCCACGGTGTCATCGTGCCAATTAGGTCACCGGGAGAAACCAAATGAACCGCAGAGACGCAGAGGAGACGCAGAGATCGCAGAGGGGAAGAAAGAGGGGGTCTTCTTTAGGTTCTTTGCGCCTTTGCGTCAATTCGGTTTGGTCTCCACGACCGCGAGGGGGCCGACGACGCCGGATGCGCTGATGGCGCGGACGCCGTAGCGGCGGGGGCCGGGGGGCGGGACGGTATCGACCCAGAGGGCGGAGCGGAGCGGGTCGGGGGAGAGGAGGGTGTCGGGTTCGTCGCCGCGCATCGCGAACACGGCATAGGAGAAGAAGGAGGGGTCACGGCTCGGCTCCCAGCGGAGAATCACCGCGTCACCGGCGGGTGTCGCCGTGAGGCCGCGTGGCGCGGCGGGGACGGTTTCGGTCGTCGGCGTGATCCAGTAGAGGAGCGTGGTGAACGGGTCGATGGTGAAGCGTGTGTGCCACGCACCGTCCGCGAGCGAGACGCCGCGCGCGATCGGCTCGGAGAGCGCGAGTTCCTGCGCCTGCCGGATGCGGGCCGCCGATGCCGCATCGGGGAACGGCGGGGAGAGCCGCGCGCCCGCCGCCGTGTACGCATTGGAGTGCGTCGCGTCGATCTGGAAGCGGGCGATGTTGACCATCGGCCACGGGAGGTCGGCCAGCGTGTACGCCACGGTCGGCGGGCGGGCGTCCAGACCGGGCGTCGGGTAGACGGCGAAGAGCGCGGCGGCGTGGTCATCGGCGACGGTCGTCAGGTGGAAGAGGTCGGTGCGCGGCCAGCACTGCGCGTCGCCGTGCACGACCGCGCCGCGCCGGTCGCCGAGCAGCCGCAGCAGCTCGTAGAAGTGGTAGACCGGCAGCTTGAAGAGCGCGTCGTCGGCATCGGGCGAGGCGCGCGTCATCACCGCGCGGCGACCGTCGAACGGCGACTGGATCAGTTGGAGGTTCGCGTCGTCGGCGGCGGCGTGGAAGCGGATGCCGAGGTCGCGGTGCCGCGCGCTCAGGTCATCGTGCGCGACGAGCACGCTCGCCAGCCACGCCGGGAACCGCGCTTCCATCCGGGGTTCGTACGGGGTGTCGAAGCCGACCTTCATGTCCGCCTCGTTGTTGATAATCGGCAGCCCCGCGCACCGCCCCGGCACCAGCAGGCGCGCCATTCGCGCGGTCGTCTCCGCCGCGTCGGTGAGGTCGCGGAGCGCGGGCGCGTCCTGCGCCCATGTCCCCTTCTCGTGGAACGAGAGGAAGTCGCACTGCACGTCCGGCTCATCCCGGAGGAATTGGAGGAACTGCTGCATCAGCGGCGCGCCCGCCGCCGCGCCCTCAGTGGCGGGCAGGTAGGCGAGCGCGGGGCCACCGAGCCGGATCGGGTAGCCCGTCGCACGGACAACGTCGGAGGTAGCGCGGTAGAGGTCGAGGTAGTGCGCGAAGGTCCCCTGCCAGAAGACGGGGATATTCGGCTCGTTCCAGACCTCAAACCACCACGCGCGGATGGCCTCCGGGCCGAACCGGCGATCCGCTACCAACGCATCGAGGAAGGCGCGCACGAGCGTCTGCCAGCGGTCGAACGACGCGGGCGGCAGCGTCGGCGACGGCGAGACGGCGGCGGGGAAGAAACTCAACTGGAGGAAGGGCGTCAGCCCGCGCGTCGTCAGCGCCTCCAGGCCGGCGAAGGTTGCGGAGAAGTCCATCGGCGCGGCGGGGTCGGGCCAGACGATGCCGCTGCCGGTCGGGGCGGTTCGCTCCGCCGCGCCGCTGTTGAGCGACCCGAAGAAGCGCACGGCCCCGAACGCGCCGGGCGAGGCCGCCAGATTGTCCAGCAGGCGCGCGAATTGCGGCGCCGCCAGCGAATCGACATCGAAAACGCCGACGGTGCTGAACTCCGCCGGGCGCGTCACGCCATCGCTCGTGCGCGCGGAGACGACGATGCCCCCCGCGTCGTCTGACGCATCGCGCTCCCCGCCCCGCACCATCCGCCCGCCACACGCGGCCAGCAGCCCGGTTGCAACGGCGGCAGCGGATCCGATCAGGAGCGCACGGCGCGTCGGCGGGGGATGAGACGGGGTGGATTTCAGCATCGAGATACCTCCGTGGATTCGCTCGTGCGCAGATCATCGAGTCTCCACGAACGCGGGTCAACTCCAACACCGCAATACAAAAGTGTATTGTGTGTTCGCTGCACGACTGGTACGATTGCTGCGCACTTGTCGCAACATTCTTGATGTCCGAACCTTATTTCGAGCCGATCGGAGTATATCCATGATCATCCGCGAACTGATGGACGATATCCGAAATTGGGACCTTGTGTTGCCGGAATTCCAGCGCGAATATGTTTGGACACTGGAGCAGGCCAAACAACTGATGGTCTCGCTCTACAAAGGCTATCCGACGGGTAGTTTACTCTTTTGGAAAACAGATAACCCACCTGACATCAAGAATAATGCAGTGACGCACAACAAGATTGGAACCACCAAGATAATCCTTGATGGACAGCAAAGACTAACAACGCTGTATTTGCTTACTCGTAATGCTATCCCACCTTATTATAAGGTGGCCGACATTAAAGAGGATCCACGCAAGCTATTTTTCGACTTGGAAACGGGCGACTTTCAATACTATCAGCTGAAACGAATGCAGCATAATCCGACATGGGTCGCCGTCACAGACTGCTTCAATAGCGATACAGTAAAGGTATTTGAGATCGTCGAAACTAAAGCTGGGGAAGGAGATAAACCCTTCCAACTCGCGCAGCGGTACAACGACAACCTTACACGCTTACGCAATATCGTCGAGCGGGATTATCCAATTCAAACCGTGCCATCTGATGCGGATATCGACGCAGCTATCGACGTT
>JBBSII010000076.1:0-11065 GCA_038232175.1 Thermomicrobiales bacterium | reverse complement strand
TCGGTCGCCTCCATGCGGTAGTATGTGACGTGCCGCATCTTCCCTTTGAAGGGGAAGAGGTGCGTGCCGAGGGGCGCGACGACGCGGGCGACGAGTCCCGTCTCCTCCAGAATCTCGCGTATGGCGGTCGCTTCGCGCGATTCGCCCGGCTCGACGTGCCCCTTCGGGAAAACAATTGCCTTGCCCGCCGCGCGCCGCACGACGACCTGGCCCCGGTGGAAGACGACGCCGCCCGCCTGCGGAACCGGGGTCGTCGCGAGGAGGCCGAGCATCGGTGCGGGGTCGCGCGCCATCGTCGCGCGCACCTTCGCGTACGTGTCCGGCAGGAGTTCGGGCATCACTGTCGTCCGGGCGATGATCGGCATGAAATTCGCGTCCCCCTGCCAGCGCGGCACGATGTGCCAGTGCAAGTGCTCCGCGACGCCCGCCCCCGCGACCGCGCCGAGGTTGAGGCCGACATTCATGCCGTCGCACCGCAGTGTCGCCGTCAGCACGCGCGTCAGCCACGGCAGGAGCAGCCCGATCTCGGTCATCTCGCCGTCGTCGAGGGCGTCGAGCGCGGCGACCTGTCGGTACGGGACGACCATGCAGTGGCCGGTGTTGTACGGGTAGAGATTCAGCAGCACGAAGGCGCGCGCCCCGCGAAAGAGGACGAAATTCTCCGCGTCCCGCGTGGGATCCGCCGCGATCGCCGAGAAGATGCTGACGCCGGGCGGCGTCGGGCGGCGCTCCCCGCCGACATAGTTCATTCGCCACGGCGTCCAGAGCCGCTGCTCTCCCTCGTCGTTCGTTTCGGTCATGGAGGTTATCTGTTTCTCCCGGTGTGGCGCCGCAACCGTCTCTGTGGGAAGTATAGCACGGAGGGAAGGGGCAGCAGCGAGTAACGAGTAATGAGTAACGAGAAGGACTGTCGCAACACCTTGTTACTTGTCACTTGTTACTTTCAACTCGTTACTCGTTCCTTCGTCGTCCGCAGACGACAGGCGGTAGCAGCCGCATTCCGGGCGGTGGAATCGGGGGGCGCGGTAGTCGGTGATGACGTATCCCTGCGCGAGGGCATCGGTGAACGCGGCGCGCGTCGCCATGCGCCATGCGCGGGCGCGGGCGGGGTCGGTCGTCTTGATCGCCTGGATGCTGGCGGGGATTTCGATGCGGAGACGCCCTAATCCCCTGGCCCCCTTCCCCACGGGAGAAGGGGGAAAGGACGGAGAAGGGGAGCCGTCTGGCGCCATGCGGAGCAGGTAGGGGGCGTCGAGGGATTCCGCGCTGACGAGAGGGCCGATGGTCGCGCCCGGTGCGGCGGTGGTGGCGAGGCGACCGAGGGCGTGCGGGGCGGTCAATCGCCACTCGACCAGCAGGCGGTCGCTCGGCAAGCCCTGGTTGAGCGCTTCCGGCATTTCGCCATAGAAATCGGGCAGGTAGATGCGGCTGACACCACCGAGTTTGGCGAAGTTGAGATGGGCATTGGCGGATTCGAGCGGGTCGAAGGTCCACATCATCATGTCCAACCCTTGCGCGATGACGAATGCCCGCTGCGCCATCTTCAGTTGCCAGCCGACGCCCCAGCGGCGGTACTCCGGCAGCACGCCGAGCAGATGGGAGTGGTGGTACGCACCCTCCGATCCCCACGCGACGAAACTGAGCGTCATGCCAACGAGCTGGTCGCCGTCCCACGCGCCCATGACCGCCCCGCCCGCGTGGGCGACAGCGATCATGATGTCGTACGGGATGATCTCCCGTGCGCTCCCGCCCCAGACCGCCTGTTGCAGGTCCTCACACGCATGAAATTCCTCGACCTCATCGCATATGGCGATGCGGATGGTGGGCGGGGCGGTTTGCGTCATTGGACGGTCACGCGCTCGGCCACAAAGCGGGCAAGACGCTCTTCATCGACCTGGACACCGAGGCCGGGCGCGTCGGGGTCGAGGCGGATCGCGCCGTCCGCGTAGGTCAGGCCGGTGGCGATGTCCTCGCGCAGCATTACCGGGCCGACCAGCCCATTCGCGACGACGGCCCGGCGTGCCAGCGCGATCTGCGCGCCCGCCGCCGTCGCGATGGCGCTCTCGACCATCGAGCCGACCATGCAGCGCAGCCCCGCCGCCTCGCAGATGGCGATCAGACGCATCGCTCCCGTGATGCCGCCCGTCTTCATCAGTTTCACATTGATGAGATCGGCGGCGCGGAGTTCGATGATCCGCAGGCCGTCGCGCGCAGAATGCACCCCCTCGTCCGCCATCTGCGCGATGCCCGTCGCGCGGCGCACCTCGGCGAGGCCCGCGAAGTCGTCCGCGCGGATCGGCTGCTCGATCCAGACGGGCGCGGCGGGGGCGATGGCGTTGATCGCGCGGATGGCAGTGGCGGGGTCGCGCCAGCCCTGATTGGCGTCCACCATCAGCGCGATCTCCGGCCCGACCGCCTCGCGCACCGCCATGATGCGATCGACGTCGTCCTGCAACCGCGCCGCGCCAACCTTCATCTTAATCTCGGTGTGCCCCGCCGCGACCGCCGCCCGCGCCTCCTGCGCTATCACTCCCGGCGCGCCGATCGAGAGCGTCACGTGCCAGGTGAGCGCGTCGTGCACCGGCCCGCCGAGCAGCGCGGCGACGGATAGCCCCGCCTGCTTGCCCGCGAGGTCCCACAGCGCGAGGTCAATCGCGGCCTTCGCGCTCGGCGCGCCCGTCACCAACCCGTCGAGGCGGGCGTAGATCGCCTCGCGCGCGAGCGGGTTCTGGTCACGGAGCAGCGGCAGGAGGTTATGCCGGAGCATCGCCTCCGTGCTCGCCCAACTCTCCCCTGTGACGAACGGGTCCGGTGTCGCCTCACCCCAGCCGATCAGCCCCGTCTCCGTCGTCAGGCGCACCAGCACGCTCTCGACGTGCGAGTACGTGCCGTACGAGATGATGAACGGCTTAATCAGCGGTAGCCGCACCGCGTAGCACTCGATCCCGGTAATTTTCATTGCTTCACACTCCTCCTACACCCCCATGACGTACCTATACATGATCGCGCGACCCAATGACGGACACAAGAACTACGCCCTCTCACGTGGGGTAGTGGATAGGCGCTTGCATTGCCCTGCTAGAGTAGCGTCATGCGCGCGTGGTGGAACAGCGGGAAGAAGAGGTCAGATGGTGCAGCAGATTGTGGCAATTGGTGGCGCGGGTCTCTCGACAGAAGGGGACGATTTGCTCCTGGAGAAGTACATCCTCAGCCTCAGCGCGGCGGCGTCGCCGAAAATCTGCTTCGTCGGGACGGCGAGCGGCGACGCGCAGACGTCCATCGACCGCTTCTACGATGCCTGCACGCGCCTGACCTGCACGCCGACGCACCTCTCGCTCTTCAAGCCGCCATCGAACGACCTCGCCGACTACCTACTGGAGCAGGAGATCATCTACGTCGGCGGGGGGAACACGAAGAACCTGCTCATCCTCTGGCGCGCGTGGGGCCTCGACGCGATCATGCGGCGGGCGTACGAGCGAGGCATCATCCTATGCGGCGTCAGCGCGGGGTCGATCTGCTGGTTCGCGCAGGGAACAACGGACTCGCTCTTCGGCGCGCTCACCCCGATCACCTGTCTCGGCTTCCTGCCCGGCAGCAACTCGCCGCACTACGACACTGAGCCGGAGCGTCGCCCGACGTACCATCGCCTGATCGCGTCCGGCGAGATCAGCGACGGCTACGCGGCGGACGACGGCGTAGGGTTACACTTCGTCGACGGCAGCCTGCACCGCATCGTCAGTTCCCGCCCGGACGCCCGCGCCTACCGCGTCGAGCGTGGCGATGACGGCGCGGTGGAGACCGAACTGACACCAACGTATCTCGGCGCTTGAAAACAGGCCGGTGAATGCATACGTGAGGAAGAAGCCAGAAACCAGAAGCCAGATAGCAGGCACTGATCGATGGTAGTCGGATGTGCACACGATCCCATCTGGTTTCCGGCTTCCGGCTTCCGGCTTCTTCCCCGCGTTTTTAAGCAAACATTCAGACAACACTCAGACGCGGTTCAGGAAAACGCGCAATACTGCGGGCAGACGAGATCGGGAATGGTCTGAGGTGACGGTCGAACGGATAACAGGAAGCCGCACCCACCTGCCACACACCCGGAGCTGAGGAACGCTCCCGATTCTCGTCTTTTTTTGTGCCCGCGAAACGCCGCCCGAACCCCCGACCCCTTCCCCATGGTGGAAGGTGAGCGGTCGGCGGCGGTTTCGTTGACGGTACACTCTTTGACTGCTAGGATTCATTCTCAACACAACGGAAATTCGTCATGCCGAATACCGCGCGTCGCGGCGCTCGTGCGGTAGTGGCATTGGCACCCGGCATCACGGACACGCGAGAGGAGTACGACGTATGAGCGAGCATCTGAGTCGGCGACGGTTCCTTGCCGGGGCGACGGCCACAGCGGGCGCGGCGATCCTCGTTGCGTGTGGCGGTGGGAGCGCCGCGACGGATACGCCGAAGCCTGCGGCGGCCACAACGGCGGCGTCCGCACCGGTGGCGTCCGCACCGGCAACGACGGGCACGACCGCCGCCAGCCCCGCCGCTGCCGTGAGTTCGTCCGTCGCCGCGACCGCCGCGCCAACGGGCGCGTCCGGGCCAGTCGCCTCCGTCACGGCGGCAACCGCGCCCGCGACGATCCCGAAGGGCGGCACGCTCACGCAGACGATCATCGCCACGGACGCCAAGAGTTTCCACCCGTATCAGACAACGGACACCGGCTCCGCCGGCTATCAGGGCTACATCTATGGTGGCGGCAGCCTGACGGACATTGACCCCAACACCCTGGGTTTGAAGAGTTTCGCGGCGGAGAAGTGGACGCTCTCGGAAGACAAGAAGACGGTGACGTTCACGCTGCGGGACGGCCTGAAATGGAGCGACGGCACGCCGATGACCACGGCAGACTACGTCTGGACCTATCAGCAGGCGAGCAAGCCGGAGAATAAGTACCCGTACCTCGAAAACATCACGAAGATTGCCGCGTACGAGGCGAAAGACCCGAAAACCCTCGCCGTGACGCTGAAGGAAGTCACGTCCCTGATCGTCGAGAACGCGGACACGATCACGCCGCTGCCGAAGCACATCTGGGAGAAACTCGACTGGGGTGATCCGACGAAGAACCCGGAGATCAGCGCACCAACCGTGGGCAACGGCATCTGGAAGTTGAAGGAATGGAAGCGGGACGACCACGCCACCTTCATCGCCAATGAACTCTATTGGGAGGGCCGCCCGTACATCGACACGATGATCGTGCGTGTCTTCGGGACGATCGCGCTGGCGTACCAGGCGCTCAAGTCCGGCGAGGTCGATTACTCCAGCTTCCAGCAGTCCGACTACAAGGAGGCGAAGACGCTCGGGAACATCAATGTCTATGACTGGTACAGCGCGCGCGGCAGTTGGGGCTACGTGGGGTACAATCTGCGCCGCTCCGCGCTCAAGGACCCGCTCGTCCGCAAGGCGATTGCCTATGCGAGCGACCGGAAGGGCATCATCGACAGCGTGCTCTACAGCCTCGGTCGCCCGACGTACTCCAACCTCCCACAGTCGAGTTGGGCGTACAACGAGAATGTCGAGCACTATGATTTCGACCCGAAGAAGGCGGCGGACCTCTTCAAACAGGCGGGCTACACCCTCACGAACAAGAAACTGACGAAGGATGGCCAGACGCTCTCGATGAAGTTGCTCTTCCCGACCTCCAGCAAGGTGCGGGAGGGGATCGCGACGGTCTTGCAGCAGCAATTGGGCGACCTCGGCATCGCTGTTGATGTGCAGGGGCTGGAGTTCCAGACGTACCTCAACGCGATCATGAAAGAGCCGTTCGATTGGGACTTGCAGCTTGGCGCGTGGTCCAGCACGATCAACCCGTATTTCGGCTATCAACTCTGGTCCGAAAGCTCGATCCCGCAACTCAATTCCGGCGGATACATCAATAAGCAGATCGAGGACCTGTACGCGCAGGCGTACAAGGAGTTCGACCGCGACAAGCAGAAGGCGATCTACAGCCAGATTCAGAAAATCCTCACGGACGACGAGCCGTACGCATTCCTCTACGAGTCGCAGGGCTACGCGGGCGTCAACAAGCGCGTCGGCGGCATTACGCCCACGAAGCGGGGCATCGAGTACAACCTGGACAAGTGGTACCTCACGAAGTGATCTCCCCCTTCAGAGGAAGAGGGAGGAGGAACGTTCGGAGGCTGGGCGCCGCTGCATCGGCCACAACCTTTACGGTGAGTCACCCCCTCCCACGCTGAAGGACGGAGGGGGCAGGGGGGTAGGTTTCCCGCGTGACGGCGTATATCATCCGACGGTCCATCCAGTCTATCTTCATCCTACTCGGGGTGATGACGCTGAGCTTCGTGCTCATCCACCTCGCGCCCGGCGGGCCGGAGGCGTTCGCGGAGGACCCGCGCCTGCCGCCGGACTTCGCCCAGCAGTACCGGCACGATCTCGGTCTCGATCAGCCGCTGCCCGTGCAGTACGCCAAGTGGGTCTGGCAGGTCGGGCACCTGAACCTCGGGCGCTCCTATGCGGACAAGCGGCCCGTGACGGAGAAGATCATCGAGCGCATCCCGAACACCTTCATCCTCGCGGGGACGGGCTTCGTGCTCGGCTTCCTCGGCGTGCCACTCGGCATCCTCGCCGCGCAGCGTCGTGGGAGGCCGTTCGACCACGGCCTGCGCATCTTCACCGCGATCGGCAACGCGACGCCCCATTGGTGGCTCGGGCTGGTTATCCTCCTCTTCTCCGTCCGCTTCGGGTTGAACCTCTTCCCGCTCGCGGGGACGACGACGCCGGGTGACGGGTCGCTGCTCGACCACATCCACCACATCTTCCTCCCCGCGCTCCTGCTCGCCTTCTCGGGCTGGCTCGGCTACTCCCGGTTCATGCGCTCGGAGTACCTCGAACAGGCGAATCAGGACTACATCCGTACCGCGCGGGCGAAGGGGCTGACCGAGTGGTCCGTCGTGCGCCATGTGCTGCGGAATGCGCTCGTGCCGGTGATCGGCTCGGTCGGCGGCGCGCTTGGTCTGATCCTTGCGGGGTCGGTGCTCTTCGAGTACACCTTCTCATGGCCGGGGATGGGGCGGCTCTTCTACGAGGCGGCGTCACAGCGCGATTACCCGGTCGTCCTCGGCGTGACGTTCATTGGGGCGGTGCTCTCGATCGTCGGCTATCTGATCACGGACATTGTTTATGCCCTCGCCGATCCGCGCGTCAAACTGAGCCTCGGGGAATCGCGATGAGCGAGGCGGGCGCCACACGGGCGGCGACCCTCGCGCAGGTGGGGCAGCAAGCGGTCGTCCGCAGTGAGGGCTACCTGCAGGGGGCGTGGCGACGGTTCCGGCGCGACCGCTTCTCGATGGCCGCGCTCATCCTCTTCGCGCTGATCTGCCTGATGTCGCTCGCCGCGCCGCTGATCTCCGCGCACATCCTGCACGAGGACCCCAACCGGGGGCGGCTGACGCAGAAGTTTCGTTCGCCGGGGAGCGAACACTGGCTCGGCACGGACGACTTCGGGCGCGATGTCGCGGCGCGTCTCGTCCACGCGGGGCGCGTCTCGCTCTCCATCGGCTTCGGCGCGACGGCGATTGCGCTCGTCATCGGCGTCTCGCTTGGCCTGATCGCCGCGTACTACGGCCGCTGGGCGGACGACACGATCAACGCCGTCATTCAGGTGCTGAACAACATCCCCGGCCTCTTCCTCTTCATCCTCATCTCCGTCCTCTTCCGGCCCGGCGTCGCGGGGCTGGCGGTGATCTTCGGCGTGATCGGCTGGACGGGCATCGCGCGGCTGGTCCGCTTCCGCGTGCTGACGGAGCGTCGCCGCGACTACATCGATGCCGCGACGGCGATTGGCGTCCACCCGCTGCGGATCATGTTCCGGCACATCCTGCCGAATGTCAGCTCGATCATCCTCGTGCTCGCGGGCGGGGAAATCTTCAGCGTCATCCTCGCGGAGGCGGGCATCAGTTACCTCGGCTTCGGCGTGCAGATCCCGACGGCGAGCTGGGGCAACATGCTCTCCAAGTCGTTCGACTACTTCAACCAGGCGCCGTGGCTCGTCGTCGCACCGGGCGTGATGGTCGTCCTCACCGTGACCTGCCTCTATCAACTGACAGACGGCCTGCGTGACGCCCTCGATCCGCGCCTTAAGAGTAGCCAGTAGATAGTAGACAGTAAGGACACTGGAGGTTTGGGTTACTGACTACTGACTACTAAGTAGGTACGTGGAAGTTCTTGCAGCATGACTGTCGCCGTTTCGCCTCACCACACGGCGAAATATGCGACGTGAATATACCAGCGCCTACTTAGCCTGTGCAGCAATTACCGACTCAAGTTCTTCTCTTTATCCATCCGGGTTGGGGAGACGATGGCGATGCAGCGGATTGTGTCGGTACGGGGACGACTGCCCGATCCGCGCTCAGAAAGCAGGCGCATTATCGCACCCGCCACCGTGTCACCGTTCTACCGGCTACCGGTCAAAGCCATCCGCGCTGCGCGAGCCATTCCGCGCCGAGGCGACCGAGGGTGACGTCGCCGTCTGCGTCGATCTCGATGCGGGCGCGTTCGAAGAGTTGCGCGGTCACTTTCCGGCCATCCATCGTCGTGAAGGCATATTCCTCGCTGATCGGCGCGCCGAAGACCTCGCTGTCTCCGTTCGCGGCGTACCATTGCAGGATGCCGCCGCCGATGCTGTGCTCGGTGGAGGCGACAAACCGCTTCTTCGTCGTGCTGTCGAAGGCGGAGACGGAATCGTACGGGCCGTTCACCTCCGCGAACCACGAGCCGAGCGGCGCGAGCGCGACGCTGTTGCTGTCCGGCAGATACTCCACGAGCACCCGCTCGAAGTATTGGTAGATGTGCCTCTCGCCATCGACCTTGCGGACAAACAACTCTGACACCGGATACCCGAGCGCCTGCACGCCGCCCTTCGTGTTCCAATATTTCGCGACGACATCGATCATGTTGTGCCCGGTCTGCGAGACGAATGTGTAGCCACTGCCGAGCGCGCTGACACGGCCGAGCGGCGGCGCGATGCCCCCCGTCAGGACGGGAACGGAGTTGAGGTCGAAGCCAGTGCCCTTGACGACTGCCGCCGCTTTCGGCGCGGTGGCCTGCTCCTTCGGTGTGGGTGCGAGTGCGGGTGCGGGCGCAGACTGCGGGGCGCTCACGTTGCCGGATGCGTCGTCGGTCAACCAGAGGAAGGTGATCTCGACCCAGTCGGAGTTGCGCATCCCGAGGTCGGCGAAGGTACCGTCGCCAATGTCGATGCCGTTGGGCGCGTCGACGTTGAGGCCGGTGCCGCTCTTGCCGCCGTTATTTTTGCTCTCATACGCGGCCTGCGCCTGCGGCACCCCGCGCGGGATGCCCTTGAAGTAGCGGCTGTCGCTGGGGTTCCAGTAATCGTCGTTAACATTCCACGGCCCGACATCGAGCACGGGCGCGACCGCGCTCTTCCCCTTGTAGGAGAGGCGGACATTCTTGTTCAACGCTTTCGTGGAAGGGAGGGCAATGAAGTGATCGTTGGCAGTGATGCGGTGGCCCGATGAGGTCGTGCTACCGACGAGACCTTCGCGCGTCGCGAACACCCGGAAGGTGACGCTCGCGGCGCTTTCCGCCGAAACAGTGGGCGATGTGCCGCTGGTGGTCGCGGGCGCGGCAGCGAGCGCCGCGAGGTGCGAAACGCCGCTGGCAACGGCGGCAAGGGTAATGAGCATCAGGCGAACGATGCGAGTCCCGGATGCGCGCCTCGTGCGGGCGATCTGCATTTCTTCCTCCCCACGTGCGTCACCACACCCAAATCACGTCCGTGTGGCAACGCTCCCAAACCTCATCGGTGCGCATTCATGGCGGCATTCCCCAAGCCGTCGCTCCATGAACGTGCGCGCAACGCTGCGCACGGTAACACACGCGCGCACCTGATGCAAACATCAACACCACATCGCGCACCAGACCGTCACATGGCGTCGCCTTGATTTGTGTGTACGTTCACAAATGGATTAGACGCCGGGAGAAACCAATGGAACCGCAAAGACGCAAAGAGGCGCAGAGAGCGCAATGAAGACTCACATATCTTCTTTGCGCCCTCTGCGCCGATCTGGTTTGGTTCCCTGACGTTCGATGGATCGTGCGCCTGGCTCGTTAGATTGTGCCCTTGAAGGTGTCGCAGGAATCCATGTTGCCGGAGTGGTAGCCGTTGAGGAACCACTGCTGCCGCTGCGCGGACGAGCCGTGCGTCCAGGACTCCGGGTTCACGCGCCCCTGAAACTCCTTCTGAATCCGGTCGTCACCGACGGACGCCGCCGCGTTGAGGCCGTCCGCTATGTTCTGGTCGGTCAACTGCGTGAGGAACCCGGTCTGCGTCGCGTGATTCGCCCAGACGCCCGCGTAGCAATCCGCCTGGAGTTCGGTGCGCACCGACGCGCTCTGCGGCCCCGTGCGGTCACTGCTGGCGCGACCGAGGGTACCCTGAAGGTCCTGCACATGGTGGCCGTACTCGTGCGCGAGGACGTACTCCTGCGCGAAGGGGCCACCCGTCGCCCCAAACTTCGAGTGGAGTTCGTCGAAGAAGCCGAGGTCGATGTAGACGACCTTGTCACTCGGGCAGTAGAACGGGCCAACACTGGCGGTTGCCGCGCCGCAGCCCGTCTGCGTCTGGCCCGAGAAGAGCGTTGTCGGCACCGGCTGGTAGCGCGCGCTACGCCGCGTGAACTCGTCCGTCCAATACTTCTGAACGCTATTGACGGTACCAACGACCCGGCAATCGGTCTCGTTGTTGGCGTCTTGCCCGGTCTTGCAGTTCTGCGCGATGTTGTTCGCCCCCGGCGCCGCGCGCGGCCCCTGCGTCGCGACCACGCCGCTATTGGAATTGCCCTGGGAGAGCGGGTTGAAGCCGAGCAGCAGCGACAGAACGATCAGGATGATCGTGCCCGCGCCGCCGCCGACCGCGATGCCGCCGCCGCGACCAAGCCCGCCGGTGCTGAACCCGCCACCGCCACTGCCGCGCTCGTCGTTGACCTGCGAGGTATCCAACTTGGCATTCGGATCGAACATCTCATCCTCCTGG
>JBBSII010000075.1:0-11088 GCA_038232175.1 Thermomicrobiales bacterium | reverse complement strand
CGGGGCGGTTGCGCGGGGCGTCCGGGTGCGTCGTCGAGGGCGGGGCTTGGCGGGTGCCGGGTCTTCTATCGAGGAAGGCGCGTCGGGTTCCGCTGCCTCTTCCAGATTCGCTGATCCTGTCGGGCTTGCCGATTCCACAGCCGGAATCTCGATGGATTCTTGCTGTGTTGGCTGCGATTCCCCCGGTTCAGCTTGCGTTGGCACGTTCGCGGCGACATCGAGCGTCGTCGGACTCTCGGGCGCGGGTGTGGCCTCGGTCGGCTGAGGCTGCTCGGTCGCTAGCTCTTGCGTCGCGGCTGCATTGTCGCGGTTGGCGGCTGTGCGTCGGCGTGGCGGCCTGCGTCGCGTGCGTGTCGGCGCGGCAACCGCCGGTTCTTCGGTCATTTCCGTGGCGAGTAGGTCGGCGGTGTCCGCAATGTCCGGCGCGTCCGGTTCATCAGTCTCCGTGTCGCTGTCGGAGGCACGCGGGGCCGTCCATGCGCGGTCGTAGACCGGTGCCGCAGTAGGGGTTGGTTCGCTCCCCGCCGCCTCGCGCACGAGTTGGACGATCTCATCGCGGAGCGCGATCACCGTCTCGCTCTCCTGCCGGACGAAGACCTGTCCGGCGTCCGTCGCATACGGCGTGTTCATCCCCTTCGGCACGCTGACGATGAGGACGGGCTTGCCGCCGCTGCTCTCGACATCAACCGCGACATCGAGTTTCGGCACGACGCTGCGGGCGAGCGCATCGCGCAGACCGCGCGCGGACTCCTCGGGGTCGGGGACGCCAATCGGTGGTTGGGTCGGGTTCGCGTTGACACCGACGTAGAGGGTGCCGCCGTTCGTGTTTGCGAACGCGACGACATCCTTCAAAATCGGGCGGTAGCGGCTCCGACGGCTGCGCACCTGCTCATGGAACGCCTGCACGAGCGTCGTGCCCTGCTCGCGCGCTGCCTGCACCGCGTCGAAGGGCGAGTCCGAGACGGGCTGATACGGGCGCGTGCGCGCGAAGTCTTCCGCGATGAGCAGCGCCTTCAACGCCGCGAAGGAGCGCTCGGGCAGCAGCGCCTCCGTTGCGCGGTCGCCGATGCCGAGATCGGTGTCGCGTCGCGCGCCCTCGCGCGTCAGTCGATGCGCGTCGGAACCCTGGATGCAGTGCATCCGGCGCGGGTATTCCGGCTTGGAGCCGTTGAAGAAACTCGCCGTCGCGCGCCGGGTCATGTCGTCCAGATCGGTCACTTCGAGGGCGTGGATGTACTCCGATTGTGTGTACGCGATCTTCGTCTGTCCGCCGAAGCGGAAGCCCTGCATCGCCACGCCGTGCGTCGAGTCGACGTGCGCCGGGATGACGAGGCCGCCGTTCTCGTTGATGACCTCGTACGCGGCGAGCACATCGGCGGTCGCGCCGACCTGCCCGCTTCCCGATTCCATCTGCTCCTCAGGGACATTGAACGTCATGAGCAGGTGCTCGAGGCGGCGCACCGTCGTCTCCGGCGGGAAGATGCCGAGGATGTGGAAGCCGAATGCCGCCGTGAACTCGAAGCCGGGGAGCACGAGCACCTTCGCCATCAGCCGCCGGTACTCTTCGAGGATTTTCCACTCCGCAGGCTGAAGCCGGTTCATCTCCTCCAGCAGTTCCAAGTCCTCGATCTCACGCCGCATCGCCGCGATGCCGCTCACGCTGTTGTGATCGGTGAAGGCGATGATGTCGAGTGAGCGGCCCTCCGCCTTCTGGAGAATCTCCAGATAGGTGGCGGCGAGGTCCTGGTAATCGGCCGAAGCCGGGGTGTGGAGATGCAGGTCCATGCGGAACCATGTCATGTCCTGGGCGTCACGTGTCTGGTGGCTGCGGCCACCCCTGCCGCGTCGTGTACGAGACATCGGATTAATCGTCGCTCCTGATACCAACGCGTGATGCGCCGAAAAATGGATCCCAAAACCGCCCCGATTGTCGCATAGCGGCGATGGCACGGCAAACGCGGGCAAAACGCCCCGCCGCGCGACATGGAGGGCGCACGTACGGTACAGTAGACATGGGCCGTCCTGAGGGCGCAATGGGGAGTGGACATGAGCGAAGATCACGACGATACGGCGAGCATCGATCTGCATGATTTCCTCGACCGGCTCGCATCGAGCACGCCGACACCAGGGGGCGGGGCGGCGTCGGCGCTGTCCGCCGCGCTCGGTGCCGCCTCCGTCGCGAAGGTCGCGGCGGTGAGCGTCGGGAAACCAAAGTTCGCGGCAAATGACGCGGAATTGCGGGAGCGGCTGCGTTACCTCCTGTCGCTCCGCGACCGCTTCCTCGCGCTCGCGGCAGATGATGAGGCGGCATTTGCGGCCTACATGGCGGCGTTCCGGCTCCCGCGCGCGACGGATGACGAACGCGCGACGCGGGATGAGGCGGTGCAGGCGGGGATGCGGCAGGCCGCCGCCGTGCCGCTGCGGATCATGGCTGCGTGCCGCGAGGTGTTGGAGGCGGCGGAGCGGATCGCCGATATTGGCAACCCGAATGCGCTGGGCGACTGCGGTGCGGGGGCGGCGATGGCGGTCGCGGCGATGCGCGTCTCGCTCCTCAATGTCACCGCGAACATCGGTGGCATCGTCGATGGCGCGGAGGTCGCGGGGTACCGGGCGCAACTGCACGACCTGATGGACGACGTGGGCCCGCGCGAGCGTGCGCTCCTCAACTCCGTTCGCCGTCGCCTCGCGGGTGAAGCGTAGATGGCGGTGATGCCATCGCCGCGTGACACCGACGCCGCTTCCGCGTGGCTCCTCGTCGGGAAGCCCGTCGCCGCCGCGATCATCGAGGAAGTCCGCGCGGGGGTCGCGGCCTTCGTGGCACGGTACGGGTATACGCCCGTGCTCGCGGTGATGACGGTGGGGGCGACCCCGGCGGCGGAGCGGTACACGGGGACGCTGCGCAAGCAGTCGGCGGTGGTCGGCCTCGGGTTCGAGCGCGTCACGCTCGCCGTAGATGCCCCTGAAGAGGACGTGCGCGGGTGCATCATCGAACTCAATCACCGACCGCAGGTGGCGGGAATCCTCGTCCAGACGCCGCTGCCGCCGCACCTTCCGCCAACGATTGTCGGCGAGACGCTCGATCCGTACAAGGATGTCGATGGGATCACGCCGACGAACGCGGGCAATCTGTCGCTCGGTCTGCCGGGGCTGTTCCCCGGCACGCCGATGGGCGGCATCGCGCTGCTGCGGCATTACGACGTGCCGTTGCGCGGGGTGAGCGCGGTCGTGATTGGTCGCTCGAATGTCGTCGGGCGTCCGTTCGCACAGTTACTACTCCGCGAGGACGCCACGGTCACGATTGCCCACTCACGGACCGTTGGGCTGGCGGAACTCGCGCGGCGGGCCGATTTGCTGGCGGTGGCGATTGGTCGGGTTGGCTTCGTGACACCGATGATGGTCAAACCCGGTGCGGTGGTGGTCGATTTCGGCACGAACTTCACGGACGGCGAGCTGCGCGGGGACGTGGATCCGGCGGTCGCATCGGTCGCCGGTGCGATGACGCCGGTGCCCGGTGGCACGGGGCCGGTGACGAACGCCGTCCTCCTACGCCACACCCTCCGCGCGGCGGAGGAGATGATGGCGGCGCGGAGCCACATTGGTTTGCCCGACAACGACAGAGCCTGATTGCACTACCGTTTCCCTCCCCTCTCCATCACCCGCAGGTTTCGATGCGTCACGATTAGGGCGGCGATGGAGAGGGGCCGGGAGTGAGGAAAGGACCGCGCAGTGGCTGAGGTACCGAGCAACCTGTCGATCGCGCAGGCGGCACGCCTGCTCCCAATCACCGAAATCGGGGCGTCGCTCGGGCTGGCCGAGGATGACTTGGAGGTATACGGCAAGTACAAGGCGAAGATCAGCCTCGGCGTCCTCGACCGGATGCGGGACGCGCCGCTCGGCAAGTACATCGTCGTCACGGCGATCACGCCGACGCCGCTCGGCGAGGGGAAGACGACGACGACCGTTGGCCTGGGGCAGGCGCTCACGAAGATCGGCAAGAAGGCGATTATCGCCATCCGGCAGCCGTCGCTCGGGCCGGTCTTCGGCATCAAGGGCGGTGCGGCGGGTGGCGGCTACTCGCAGGTCGTCCCGATGGAGGACTTTAACCTGCACCTGACGGGCGACTTCCACGCCGTCACAGCGGCGCACAACCTCGCGGCGGCGTTTGTCGATAACTCGATCTACCACGGCAACCCGCTCGACATCGACCCGCTCGCCGTCTCGTGGCGGCGTGTGCTCGACATCAACGACCGCGCGCTCCGTCAGGTCATCACCGGCCTCGGCGGGAAGGAAAACGGCATCCCGCGCGAGTCGGGGTTCGACATCACCTCGGCCTCGGAGATCATGGCGATCCTCGCGCTGACGACTGGTATGGACGACTTGCGCGAGCGCCTCGGTCGCATCGTCGTCGCGCAGTCGCGGCAGCGCACGCCGGTCACGACCGCCGATGTGCGGATCGCGGGCGCGATGACGGTGCTCCTGAAGGAGGCAATTCGTCCGAATCTGCTCCAGACGCTGGAGAACACACCGGCCATCGTCCACACCGGCCCATTCGGGAACATCGCGCATGGGTGCAGCAGCATCCTCGCGGACCAGATCGGACTGCGGCTGGCGGATTACGTCGTCACGGAGGCGGGGTTCGGCGCGGACCTCGGCGCGGAGAAATTCTTCAACATCAAGTGTCGTGCCAGTGGCCTGACGCCGAGCGCGGCGGTGCTCGTCGCGACGGTGCGCGCGCTGAAGGCGCACAGCGGCAAGTATCGCGTCGTTGCGGGGAAGCCGCTCGATCCCGGCCTGGGCACAGAGGATTTGCCCGCCCTGCGCGACGGCCTCGCCAATCTGGAGAAGCAGATCGAGAATGTGCGCATCCACGGCGTCCCGGTCGTCGTCGCGATCAACCACTTCCCGACGGACACAGAGGCGGAGATCGCGCTCGTGCGGTCGGTCGCGCTCGCGGCGGGAGCGGACGAGTGCGTCGTCTCGCGCATCTGGGCCGCGGGTGGCGACGGTGGGCGGGAGATGGCGGAGGCGGTCGTGCGCGTCGCGGAGCGCGGCGGCGACTTCCGCTTCCTCTACCCGCTCGACGCGCCGGTGAAGGAGAAAATCACGACGATTGCGACGCGCATCTATGGTGCGGACGGCGTGTCATTCCTCCCGGAGGCGGAGCGGAACATCCGCGACATCGAGCGGCAGGGGTACGGCAACCTGCCGATCTGCATGGCGAAGACGCACCTTTCGCTCTCGCACGACGCCAGCCTGCGCGCGCGCCCGACGGGCTTCACGGTGCCGGTGCGTGCCGTTCGCCTGTCAGCGGGGGCGGGCTTCGTTTATCCACTCGCGGGCGACATTCGGACGATGCCGGGCTTGGGCGCCGATCCCGCCGGGGCGCATGTCGATATTGACGCCGACGGGCGCGTGACCGGACTCTTTTAGCGCCCTAACCCGCGAGGCAGAAACCGAACATGGCCGGATCGCGTATCATCATGTAGATAACCGTGTTTGCTGGTGACTCCTTGCGCACCACTGGTACGGGTTATGCGGGTCTCGCGGCAGCGGTGATGCTACGCTTCTGCTCGTGTCACTGCGTTATGTTATGCTTAACCCGAATGGTGACGGTTCGCCGCCACATACTCGTTACCGCGTATAATCGACGCGCTTAAAGGATGGTGTCGCATGTCTCACGACGACCAGGTTGGTCGCCCGCTCCTTCTCACCCCGAACAAGCGGAATGATCGGGATCGGGATCGCAACAATCCGAACAACGGGAACACCCCCAACCCTTTGGACGACCCGAACAAGCGGGTGCCGCGCGTGCCCCGCAAGTCGGACGATCCCAATGACGGCAACAAGTCGCGTTTCCGGCCGCCCGCCTGGGTCTGGTGGGTGCTGCTCGCGGGTTTGTTGATCTGGAACATCTTCGCGCTCGCCAACCCGTTCGCCACGGGCCGGACGAATGTGACGTACAGCGATTTCCTCGCGCAGGTGCAGAACGGCAACGTCAGCGAGGTGACGCTGCAAGACCGCAATGTCTCGGGTATCTTCAAGCAAGCGGTTAAGGTGACGCAGACGGGTGACATCGTCGGTGGCCCCGGCGTCGTCGCCACGGCGGTACCAGTCGCGCCGACGGCGGCAACGGGTGTAACCCCTGCGACTGCAACGCCCGCGCCCACCGCGAAGCCCGTGACCGAGTTCAAGACGAACCTGCCGATTGTCGAGAACCCGACATTGCTGACGCTCCTCCAGCAGCAGGGCGTCAAGGTCAATGTGAAGGGGAACGATTCCGGCGGCTTCCTGCCGCTGTTGCTCAACCTGCTCATCAGCCTCCTGCCGCTCGCCTTGTTCATCGGTTTGGCCGTCTTCCTCGGTCGGCAGGTGACGCGCGGCCAGCAGGGGATCATGGGCTTCGGCAAGTCCCAGGCCCGCGTGCACGACGCCGAGCGCCCGCAGGTGACATTCGGCGATGTCGCCGGTGAGGACGAGGCGAAGCAGGAACTGACGGAGGTTGTGGACTTCCTCAAGAACCCCGGCAAGTACCACATGCTCGGCGCGCGGCTACCGCGCGGCGTGCTGCTGATCGGCCCCCCCGGCACGGGCAAGACGCTGCTCGCGAAGGCGGTTGCGGGGGAGTCGGGCGTGCCCTTCTTCAGCGTCTCGGCGTCCGAGTTCGTGGAGATGTTCGTCGGTGTCGGCGCGTCCCGCGTGCGCGACCTGTTTAATAAGGCCAAGGCCGCCGCGCCGTCGATTGTCTACGTCGATGAGATCGATGCCGTTGGCCGACAGCGATTCGCGGGCCTCGGCGGCGGCAACGACGAGCGCGAGCAGACGCTGAATCAGTTGCTCGTGGAGATGGACGGCTTCGACCCGAAACAGGAGGTCGTCGTGCTTGCCTCGACGAACCGCCCGGACGTGCTCGACCCTGCACTCCTGCGCCCCGGTCGTTTCGACCGGCAGGTGACGGTCGGGCTGCCGGACCGCAAGGGCCGCGAGGCAATCCTGAAGATTCACTCGCGCGGGTTGCCGCTCGCGCCGGATGTCAACCTCAACCGCGTCGCGCAATCAACGCCCGGTTTCGCCGGTGCGGACCTCGCGAACCTCGTCAACGAGGCCGCCCTGACGGCGGCGCGGAACAACCGGCAGCAGATCCTCGGTCGCGATTTCTCCGAGGCGCTCGACAAGATCATCCTCGGCACGGCGCGCGGCCTGATCCTGACCGAGCATGACAAGAAGGTCGTCGCGTACCACGAGGCAGGGCACGCGGTCGCGGCGTACTATTCGCCGGACACGGACCCGCTGACGAAGGTCTCGATCGTCCCACGCGGGCGCTCGCTCGGCGTGACGATTCAAAGCCCGGAGGAGGACCGATTCAACTACCCGAAGGCGTACCTGCTCAGTCGCCTCGTCGTGATGTTCGGCGGGCGGGCGGCGGAGGAGATCGTCATTGGCGAGATCACGACGGGCGCGGAGAGTGACCTGAAGGAGTCCACATCGCTCGCGCGGCGCATGGTCGGCCTCTGGGGCATGAGCGAGGAGGTCGGATCGCTCTACCTTGGCACAGGTGAGCAGGATGTCTTCCTCGGCCGCGAATTGACGCGCGACCGCGACTACAGTGAGGACACGATCTCGGCGGCGGACCGCGCGGTGCGGGAACTGCTGGAACGCTCGCACCATCAGGCGCACCATCTGCTCAGCGAGCATCGGGCGGCGCTCGACGCGCTCGCGCAGAAGTTGCTCGACGATGAGACGCTCGATCAGGAGCAGGTCTTCGCGACCTTCGCGGCAACCGACGGTGGCGCGCCGCGTCAGGGGTACTCCGATGAGCCGGGCTTGCGCCCCGCGCCCGTCCCGGAACCGGCGCTCTCCGGCGCTATCCGCACCGATGTCGAAGGTGCGACGACGAGCAGCGAGTAGCGAGTAATGAGACGGGATCGGTCCCCTCGTTACTCATTACTCGCTACTCGTTACTGTCTTTAAGAACGTGCTGTAGCGCTCTGCTGCAATGGCGAGGGCGTGGGCCTCGGCTTCGCTCAGCGGGACGAAAAGGCTTGGCACAATGGTAACGGCGCCTTTCTTCAGAGTGCGCTTCCATGTGCCGACGATCCGGCCATTGATAACGATCGTGTGGTAGAAGAGGACATTGCCCCGATACCCCACCTTCTCCGTGTGCTGCGTATCAAATGCGGCGCTGCGATCGATGTAGCCCACAAGGTACTCATCGAAATTGGGCAGCAGATGCGCGGTTGCGGACAAATCTTCTGCGGTTGGCGGAGACGGCGCAAACCAATAGGTCTGACCATCCACACTTTCGTGTATGAGTTGCGGCTTAATCATTTCGAGGCCCGCTTTCGCATCCGCTGCAGTCAATCCCGACCACCAGCGATAATCTTTCAGCGTGGCTGGTCCGTGGCTCGTGAAGTAGCGTTTGGCGAGTTCGGCCACTGCTTCATCGCGCGCCAGCGCCCTCGCGTGTGGCGCCCGCTCATCGAGCAGGGCATAGGTCTGCTGCGTGCCGCGCCGCGCGCCGCTACAGAGGATTTGATCCAGTTCCGCACGAAAGATGATGTGGCCGAATCGGCGTGCATCATCCGTCGCGATGCCGACTTGCTGGAGGATGGGCGCCAGTTCCGGGCGCGTGAGATGCTTCCCGCCTTGCAACGCCTTCGCCAGCACGGCGTTGCTGCGCGCAAAGAGGGCATCGTCCAATTCGAGCGTGCGATCGTGGTAGGCATTGATTGCCTTGAGGCGCGGAGCGGTGAGGTCAAGTATCCAGCGAATATCAGCGGGCGTGACAAAGTGCCAGGTGGGCCGCATCAGGTGGGTGCGAAGGAGAGTGCCATCGGTGAATGCCTGCTCGATGGCGGCGTCGGTCGCGCCTCGCACCCGTTGGCCGACCGCCCATTTCGCACCCGCATAATCCTGGGCCTGGACAGCGCCCAGCCATGCCACCAGATCACCCGGCTTCTCAAATGCCTGTCGGGTAATCTGTTGGTTGTGCAGTCGCTGGCGCGCAATACCCAAGCCCGTCATCATTGCATATGCTCCCTCAGCCTTGCTTCGCGCGTAATTCTTTAAAGAATGCTCGCATGTCGGCGGCAACGTGATCGGGCACCTCCATGACAACAAAGTGATGGCTGGCTGGATTATCTTCCGGCCAGTGGACGATGGTGTTGTGTCGTTCGGCGAGCCGACGGATTCCGGGCGGTCCGCTATACACGCCGGTCGGTGCCGCCGTCTGACCCTCCGGCCAGCTGAAGCCGGTGCTGTCGTACATCGGCCAGGATGAGGATCCGAACGTCCCGGTCAGCCAGTAGAGGCTCACGTTGGTGAGGATCAGGTCTCGATCGATCACCTGCTCCAACGGCTTCGCTGAGGTGCTGAGCTCCATGAACTTCTGCATCATCCAGGCCAACGCGGCGACCGGAGAGTCGTGCCATCCATAGGTGAAGGTCTGGGGCGTCGCACGCAGAAGCGCATGGTGGTTCACGCCGCTCATCCAATCTTGCGCCTGAAGCTGCGCAAAGGCCGCCCGCTCATCCTCGGTCATCTCGGGAATGTCCTCCTCGGTGGGGAAGCCGAGCCCGCTGATGACATAGACGCCGATCACATGGTCCGGGGCCACCTTGGCCACTTCCGGAGCGACATACGCCCCGAAGTCCCCACCCTGAGTGCCGTAGCGGTCGTAACCGAGGCGGCTCATCAGCGCGGACCACAACCCGGCAACGCGTGCGACGCTCCAGCCCGTCTCCTGCGGTGGCTCGGAGAAACCAAGCCCGGCACCGAGGGAATCACTAAGTGGAACGCCTACGCCGGATCGCCACCGTGGGCACGAGGATCGGTGAGTGGGCCGATGAGCTTCATGAACTCGACGACGGAGTTTGGCCAACCGTGGGTGAGGATCAGTGGGAGAGCGTCGGGCTCGGGCGACCGCACATGCAGGAAGTGGATCGTCTGTCCGTCGATCTCGGTGGTGAACTGCGGGAACTCGTTGAGTTTCGCTTCCCAGGTCCGCCAGTCATAGCCAGTGCGCCAGTAACCAGCCAAGCCCTTGAGGTAGTCGACCGGAACCCCCCTGCTCCAGCCTGCGCCAGGCAACTGGCGGGGCCAGCGGGTATGGGCGAGGCGGTCGCGCAGGTTGTCCAAGTCGGCTTGGGGGATCGCGATGTGGAATGGCCGGATCGCGGCATCGGAATGCTCGGTCATGACGGATCTCCTTTCTTCGCGTCCCGCTACACCACTCTCAGCGGAACGAATCGTTCCGTTCCATTATAATAGAACGGATCATTCCGTTCAAGACGTGGTATGCTCGATTGCATGATTGAGACGACTACACCCTTGAATGGGCGGCGCGCCCAAGCCGCCCGCAACGACCAGCAAATCCTCGACGCCGCGCGCGCCGTGTTCACCGCCGACCCCGACGCGCCGATCTCGGCAGTCGCCGAGCGTGCCGGGGTGGGGATCAGCGCCCTGTATCGTCGCTACCGCAGCAAGGACGAACTCCTCCAGCGGCTCTGCCTCGACGGCTTGCACAGCTACATTGCGGAGACAGAGGCCGCACTGGCCGACGGTGGCGATCCCTGGGCCGCCTTCGCCCGGTTCATGCGTCGCTGTCTCGATGCCGACACCCACTCGCTGACACTGCGGCTCGCCGGGACGTTCACGCCGACTGACGAGTTGTACCGCGAAGGCGAGAAGGCCCATGGACTGACCGTGCGGCTCCTCGACCGCACGATATCCGCTGGCGTACTCCGCGCCGACATCGTCGTCGGCGACCTCTCCCTGCTGTTCGAGCAGTTGGCGGCCATTCAGGTTGGCGACCCGCACCGCACCGGTCAACTGCGGCATCGGTACCTGACATTGCTCCTCGACGCCCTCCACATCGCATCGGCGGCGCCGCTTCCCGGCCCGGCGCCGCGATGGGAAGAGATCAGGCAACGCTGGGACCGGTAGCTTGTTATCCGCAGAGAAGAGGCGGGACGGCTCACCCAACGGAGCGTGCCCTGTTGGGTGTGTAATGCAGAATACTTGTCAGGATGCGAGTTGTACGTACAGGTAAACGCGAAGGGTTGACGCTCCTACATTCGCGGCGTATGATGG
>JBBSII010000074.1:0-11157 GCA_038232175.1 Thermomicrobiales bacterium | reverse complement strand
CGATGAGCAGGCGGATGTCCGGCCACCCATAGGCAACCTCGCGGATTGTCCCGCCGTCCATCGCCGTCTCCCGCGCGCGCACTCGTTGCCCGCCGAGCGCCTCGTAGAACCGGCGGGCGGGGTTGTCCGCGAGCGCCCACAGCAGCAGTGCTGCATGGCCTTGTCGGAGAAGGTTATCCGCGACCGCCCCGATCAATGCGCGCCCCAATCCCCGGTGTTGATACTCCGGGAGGAGGTAGATGCCGGAGAGTTCCCCGGTATACATCGGGTCGCCCGACTCCTCATCCCCGCCCCAGGCGCAACCGACGACACCTACCGGCTCATCCTCGATGACATACGCACAACGCGCATCGTCCGGCATGGCCAACAGACGCGCCCACATCGCCTCCCGACGGGCATACGTCGAACGCGCGATGATGCTCTCCGGCATCATGCCCGTGTACGCGGCACGCCAGCAGCGATCATGCACCCGCGCGATGCTGACCGCCTCCCCTGACCGGGCCGGACGAACCCTCAACGCCATTTCCTCCCTCCGCTGCATCAGCCAACCGACACGTCGCTGTTCTGCTTGAAGATTTTCGTTTCACCCGTTCCGCACATCATCGATGTGGCATTATCCAACAAGACCGATGAAATTGTTGTACGTGATGTACTCGATCCCGTTCCAGATGCGCCGTTTCGTCGCGGGATCACGCGGCGGAGAGTGGCGGAGGTTATCCGTCACGACGTACTGCGCGCCGGCGACGATCGCTGTCCCATAGATCGGGATATCTGACGCATCGGTGAGTTCCGGCCATGGAATCGGATGCGGGAGCGGCGGATCGACCAACTCGAAGGCGGTGAGAAGGTATATCATCCTCTCCTTCGCACTGACCGATGCCGCGCGCTGCGCCATCGCATCGATACCGTATCGCTCCGCCCAGCGCCAGGTGAGGACACGATTCAATCCCGCGACAATCCAAGAGGACCAGATCGCCTCAAAGCGCCCGAGGCGAACCAGCCCAACGAGCGTAATCCGTCTCGTATGTGAATAGAGGACGTTCGTGTCGAGGACCGCGCGCGGGAGGGCGGGCGCAAGGTTCACTTCTTCCACGGGAGATTGCCCGGTCGGCCCACTTCGAGAATCTCCATCTGCTCCTGCGTCATTCGCGTCCCATCGTCTCCTTCACCAGGAAGCGCACCGAGGGTCATCGCATGCGCAATGGCGCGCAAATCGCGCACGACATTCGTGTTTTGCAATCGCTTGATCTCCCCAAGCGGGATCATCGCCCGGTTGCCAACCTTGCGCGCGCCAATGATTTCACCGTGTTTGATCATCGACTTGATTGTGTTGATCGAGCCAATGCCGAGGAGCTTCGCGGCCTGTGTCGTCGTCACGAGTGTATCATCGTCCACGATTTCTTCACGCGCACGCGCCACGACCGCCTTAATATCCTGCATGCGGTCTTCGGTCGCCAGATGGTCGATCTCGTCCAATATGCGCTCAATTGCCATCAATGTTGCCATTGTCCACCTCCTTGCGCAGTATATCCTTATTCGTCACTTTCGTCACTTCATCGCTGAGGAGAATCAGAAGAGTAGCATGGGGCGCTATGTTCTGAGGTTGGTATATGCGGTTGCGCTGACCGGTGATAGCGTGGGAGCATACGCAGACCACGTATCGGAAGGAGATCAATCAATGGCATCCGACACCGCACTCCGCGACCAACTGCATCACCTGCTGCGCGGCGGCAACGCGCACATGAAATTCGACGAGGCGGTCGCGGATTTCCCGATGGATCGCATCAATGACCGCCCGCCGAATGTGCCGTACACGCCGTGGCACCTGCTGGAGCACCTGCGGCGCACGCAGCAGGACATCCTCGACTTCATCCGCAACCCGGAGTACCGGGAGATGAAATGGCCGGACGACTACTGGCCCGCGCCGGACGCCGTCACGGACGCGGCGATGTGGCAGCAGACGATCGACGCCTTCCACGCGGATGTGCAGGCGGTGGACGACCTCGCCACCGACCCGTCAACGGACTTGCACGCGACGATCCCACACGGCGACGGCCAGACCATCCTGCGAGAAATCCTGCTCGTCGCAGACCACAACGCTTACCACATCGGGGAATTCGCCATCCTGCGGCAGGTCATGGGGATGTGGTCGGGAGAAACCAAATGAACCGCATCTGCCCAAGGGGCACCCGGCAGAGGACGCAGAGAAACGCAGAGGAAAACGAAGAGAAAGAAAAGGGTTCCATTCTTGTCTTTCTCTTCCCTCTCTGCGTTTCTCTGTGTCCCCTCTGCGCCTCTGTGGTTCACATGGTTTCTCCCGCGAGCCAATCGAGCGCGACGGCAGCGGTCCACGACTGTTCGAGCGAGCCGATTGGCTCGCCGGTGAACGGCTCGAAGTACTCCGCGAAGCCGCCATCGACGAGTTGGTCGAGCGCGGACTGCCGGAGTTTAGCAGCGCGCTCCGCCTCGCCCATGCGCTGGAGCGCCCACCAGAAGAGCCAGTTCATGAACGGCCAGACGGGGCCGCGCCAGTAGCGCCGGGGATCGAACGCCGGGTCCTCCGGGCTGGCGCTCGGTGGCAGGGGCCAGCGCAGGCGCGAATGCCCCATCCACGCCGGGCTGTCGAGCGTCGTCAGGACCGCAGCACGGCGCTCCGGCGTCAGGTGCCCAGCGACGAGCGGCGCGAAGCCGCCGATCACCTGCACCGGGATCGGCGCACCGGCCCGCAGATCGTAATCGAGGCAGAGGTTGAGATTGGGATCCCAGCGGTCGGCGAGGCCACGCAGCCCACGATCGCGCCACTCCGTTATCAGGGTGCGGTCGGTGTCGGGTGCATCCACCACCGCCGCGATGTCGAGCAGTGCGTCGTTCGCCGCGACGAGGACCCCGCTGAAGAAGACGCCCTTCACGAGGAATGGGCACGTCCGGTAGCTCTCGGCCTCATCGTAGCGCCCCCGCTTCATCACCTCGACGATCCAGAGGTAGCGGTCGTACTCGGCCATCGTCGGTCGCTCGGACGGGTCCGCGACGTGCTTCAGATCATGCCGCGTGTAGGGCGGGAGGTCGCCC
This sequence comes from Thermomicrobiales bacterium, assembly GCA_038232175.1. GTDB lineage: Bacteria > Chloroflexota > Chloroflexia > Thermomicrobiales > JALYUS01 > JALYUS01. The sequence goes on along the minus strand of JBBSII010000074.1, from coordinate 8,088 downwards.
ACCGTCACCGCCGCCAGCGGTGTATCCCACGCCGGGGAGTTGTCCGCACCGCTCTCCCACGGGTGGTAGATCGTCACGAGGCCCGACCCCTCCGGGTCGCGATCGGTCGCCAGATAGCGATGCCACGCCAGCAGCCGTGGGTACAGGTCACGCAGGAAGGCGAGCGTATCGGCCTCCGACTCCGTGCCACGGGCGATCGACCAGATTGCGTGCGCCGCGATCGCGTGGACGGGCGGCTGGCACATGCCACTCGTCCGCGCGGTCGTCGGCGCGTTGGGCGAAACATCCGTGCCCCATCGCTCGGGATCGGGGAAGTAGCCCGCCGCCGCCGGGTTGAAAACAATGTGCGGCACCATGCCCGTCGTCCACTGCGCGGAGAACAGCGTCTCCAATTCGCGCGCGGCGCGGCGGGTATCGACACGCGCGAGGCCGATGGCGATGAATGCGCTGTCCCAACTCCACTGGTGCGGGTAGAGTCGTGGGGCGGCCTTCGTCCAGCCGCCGAGGTCGTTCTCGCGCAGCATCTCCACCGCGCGGTTGGCCATCTGATCGAGGGGAATGTGCGTTCCCGCGTTCGGCGTGCTCATTGGGCGGCGATCTCCTGATGCGTCGTCGGGTCGAACCAGCGCAACTTGTCCCACTCCGGCTGCAACCAGAGCGTGCCGTTTGTCTCGATGGGGAAGTCCGTCCGCGTCAGCACCTTCACCCGCTGGTCGCCGACGACCGCCGTGATGAGCAAGTTCGCCCCGACCGGCTCGATCACCTCCGCGTGCGCCCGGAGCGCGCCCTCCGTGTCGTGCAGATCGGCGGCGATGTTCTCCGCGCGAATGCCGACGAGGATGTCGCCGTCCGCCGCCGTCATCAGACCGGGCGGCGCATTGAGCATGTGCTCCCCGACCGCCACATGCACGGAACCGTCCGCGTGCCGCAGCTGCCCCTTGAGGAAGTTCATCGGCGGGTTGCCGATGAAACTGCCGATGAACTCGGTCGCCGGGTTGTTGTAGACCTCCATCGGTGTGCCGCACTGGATGATCTCGCCGTCGCGCATCACGGCGATCCGGTCGCCCAAACTCAGCGCCTCGACCTGATCGTGTGTGACGTAGATCGTCGTCGTCTTGATCTCCTGGACGAGTTTCTTCAGCTCGCTGCGGAAATTGAGCCGCAGGAGCGCGTCGAGGTTCGAGAGCGGCTCATCCATCAGCAGCACCGACGGCTCCATGACGATTGCCCGCGCCACCGCGACGCGCTGCCGCTGCCCGCCGGAAAGTTGCGCCGAGAATCGGTCCAGATACGGCGTCAGTTGCAGGAGATCGGCAGCGCGCTCGACCTTGCGGCTGATCTCGCTTTTCGGCGTGCGGTGCATCCGCAGGCCGAATGCGATATTGTCGCGCACCTTCATGTGCGGGAAGACGGCATAACTCTGAAAGACCATCGCGATATCCCGATTGCGCGGCGGCAAATCGGTGATATCGCGGTCGCCGATCAGGATATTCCCGCTGTCCGGGTACTCCAGCCCCGCGATCATCCGCAGGAGGGTCGTCTTGCCGCAGCCGCTCGGCCCGAGCAGCACCATGAACTCGGTGTCGGCAATCGTCAGGTCAACGTCGTTGACGGCGGGCTGCTTGCTCCCCACGAATGTCTTGATGATGTTCTGGATGTTGATCTCAGCCATAATCACCTCGGATCAGTGAGCAGTGAGCAGTGGGCAGTGGTCAGCGGAGGCTGCGCATCAGTCCTTGTAGCAGGCGGCCTACTTCCGCTGTTTGTCCCATCACCGGCTCACATGCCGCGATATCGCAATAGTGCAGACGTTGCGCGATAAGCAGATGCGTTTCGACCTCACGGAGCGATCCATGGGCGATAGAGAGATGGTTGAGAAACTCTCCGGTTGTCGTGCGTCCCTGCCCTTCAGCGATATTTGCGGAAACTGACACTGAAGCACGCCGCACTTGACTCGTCAGGCCGAAGCGCTCCTCGCCCGGTCAATCCTTCGTCATCCGGTAAACACTCTCAACAAGGTCCATCGCTCGCTGCCTTGTAGCAATTCTCGGTAATGTAGCACCGGCATGAGGGACACTCCCAACTATCCACCGCCCACCGCCCACTATCTCACCACGCGCCCCCACATGTTGAAGAGATAGCGGCGCATGAAGAAGATGAAGACCAGGGATGGGATAACGAGCGCGAAGCCGCCCGCGAACTTGTACGGGAGTTGCGAGCTGTTGAGAGAAGCAAGCACCTGCGCGGGCAGCGTGCGATTTTTGACCGTCAGGATCGTCGCCGCGAAGACCTCGTTCCAGGAGCCGACAAAGGTGAGGATCGCCGTCGCCGCCATCCCCGGCAGTGAGAGCGGCAACATGATGCGCCAGAAGGCGGCGAACGGCGTGCAGCCGAGTGTCAGCGCCGCCTCCTCCAGATCGCGCGGAATGCTGACGAAGACGCTGCTCATGACGAGGATCGTCGTCGGCAAGCTGAACGCGGTGTGGACGAGGACGACGCCGAGCAGTTTGTCATACAGATTCCAATTGATGAAGGTCACGGCGAGTGGGATGGCGAGGATCACCGCTGGGAAGGCACGGGTGGAGAGGATGAAGAGCTGGAATGCCGCGCGGCCGCGGAAGACGAAGCGGGCGAGCGCCAGCCCGGCGGGTGCGCCGATCAGCGTGGACAAGAGCAGCGTGCCGATACCGACGATGATGCTGTTGCGCACGGACTCGGGCACGCCGGTGGAGTGGATGAAGAACGAGAACGTCGCGGTCGAGAGGTCGCTCCGGTGCGGGATGAGCGCCTTCGGGAAGGCATAGATCTTCGCCTGCGGGCTGAAGGCGCTGATGACGATGAAGTAGATCGGTAAGAGCATGAAGAGCGTGATCAGGATCGCCAGCACATACAATCCGATCCGCCCCATCATGTAGCGCCGCGAGCGTGCTCGGTTCCGCACGACGGGCGCCGCCCTCTCTGCCGGTTTCGTGACAATGGCAGTCATACACCTAACCTCCCGGCCCCTTCCGTCACTCTGGCGTGGGAAGGGGGTGACTCTTCGCAATGCCGTGATGTTCCCCGAACGCCTCAGTCTCACGGAGGCTCGCTCCCCCTTCCACGCCGTGGGTACGGAAGGGGGCTGGGGGTGTTAGGTTCTCACAGCCCCTGCTGCTCGTCGCGCACTCGCAGGGCGCGCAGGTAGACGATCGTCACAGCGATCGAGACAATGATGATCACAACCGCATACGTGGCGGCGATGTAATTGTTGGTCAGGGTGGCACGCCAGTAGTACGCCTCCTCGGCCAGCACCGGGATAGTGCGCCCGACCAGCGCCAGCACGATGGCGAAGACCTGGAAGGCGGCGAGCGTGCGCAGGATGATCGCCACCTGGAGGCTGGGGCGCAGGAGCGGCAGCGTCACGTAGCGGAATCGCTGCCAGGCGGTCGCGCCGAAGACCTCCGCCGCCTCGCCGTAATCCTTCGGGATCAACTGGATACCGGCGAGGAGGATAATCATGACCAGCGAAGTCGCGCGCCACATCTCCGCGATCACGATGCAGAGGAACTGGCTGACCGGGTGCTCGATTGTCAGGAACGGGAAGGGGTTTTTTTCGAAGCCCAGCCCGGACCAGATCGAATTAAGGAAGCCGTTCGGGGAGAAGATGGAAAGCCAAACGATCCCGGCGGCGAGGTCAGAGATCGCCAGCGGGATCGCCCAGACATAGAGAAAGAACCCCTTCCCCTTCAGGTCGGCTTGCAGCAGCAATGCCATTACCAGCGCGAGCACCAAATTGCACGGCACGATGACGACGATGAACAGCGCCGTGTACTTGACCGCCGGCCAGAAGTAGGTGTCCCCCGTCATGCGGTGAAAGTTCGCCGTCGTGAAGCCGCCGTGCTCCCCACGCACGGATAGGAAGAGCGCCTGGAACATCGGCCAGACGACGAAGACCGCGAGGAAGAGCGCGGCAGGGATGAGCAGCATGTACACGGCCAATGACTTGCTGGGCCTCCCGGCGCGGCGGGTTCGCCGCGCCGGGGTCGCCATCGCCCGCTCGCCCGTGGCTACTTGACTGTGCATACACCGGCTCCCATCGGGTCGGGCGCCCAGCACGGCGCCTTCGTGTCGTTGAAGATGCCTTGCATGATCTTCGCCTCATCCTCCAGCACCGTCTGCACCGGCTCATTCTTGACCACGATGCGTTGGAAGGAATCGAAGTAGACCTTGCTGTAGTCGCCGTTCTTGGAGCCAAGCCCGACGGGTAGGAGCGTCGTGATCCCGCCCGAACCGGAGGATTGCATCTGAATCGCGTCCGCCTCCAGCTTGACGCCTGCGGAGAGATCAGCCGGGACCGTCGTGTTGGTCACGGGGAAGAAACCCTCTTCCTTGGCCGTGCTTACCTGCTGCGGCGACTGTGTCAGGTAGTTAATCAGCAGTTCCGCGCCCTGCTGGTTTGGCGCGCCCTTCGGGATGGCAAACCCGGCGAGCACCGGCATGAACCCCCGCCCCTTCGGCCCCATCGGCGCCGGGAAGGTAAGGAGGTCGTTCGGGCGGGTCTGGAGCGCGTTGAGCAATCCCGCGATGTGGTCCCAGCCGACCCAGATCTCCTCGGACAGGAGCGGCTCACCGGAGTTCGCGTAGTTGGTCGAGCCGGGGTTCGTGTACTGCCAGATCTCCTTGAAGTCGTTCCACATCTGCACCGCTTCGGGCGACTTGAAGCCGACGGCCGTGGTGCCCGTATAGGAGGGATAGAGATAACCCTGGAAGAAGCGGTGGATCAGCCCCGTTGGCCCGGCCGGGAAGCCGATGCGCCGCTGGCCGGACCCCTTCTGCATCGCTGCGCCCCAATCCTTCAGTTGGGCGTAGGTGAGCGTCTCCGGCTTCGCACCTTGCGGCAGGTACTGCAGCGCCTTCTTGTTCGCCGCCATAATGTACGTCGCCTGCATCCAGGGGATATAGAAGGTCTTGTCCGGCGTGCCGACCTTCGCGAGGTCGAGGAAGGATTTCGGGAAGCCGCGATCGCCCAGTTTGGCGAGCAGCGGCGTCAAGTCTTGCAGCAGGCCATCATTCGCGAAGGGGACGAGATCGCCGTGCAGGCCACCGAGGATACTCACGGTCACCTTATTGGCCTGCGTTTCAGCGCGGACACGGTCATTGTACGGCCCGTAATCCTGCGGCAAGAAGTCCACCTTGCCCTTGAAGTTGGCGAGGATCGTCTTACGGAACTTCTCCGCCTGGTCAATCGGTGAGAATTGCGTGGAAAGCATCGTGAGCGAACCAGCATCCGCCAGCGCCGCCGGGGAGGCCGCCGCTTGCGGCGTGCTGCCTGCGGCGGCGGCGGCGACAGTTGTCGCCCCGCCCGTCGTGGCCGCGCTACCCGTCGTTGCCGCCGGTACGGTCGTCGCGGCGGCACCTGCGCTTGCCTTCGGCGCTTCGGTCGCCGTGCTGCCGCCGCATGCCGCAAGGATCGCCGCCGCCGCGCTCGCCGCGATGCCCCCGAGGAACCCGCGCCGCGTCAATGACCGACGTATGCTTCCCTGCTCCCGTGTCTCCACTGCATACTCCTTGGGTTGTAACTGACGATACGACGGAACGCCACGGTGAACGATACACTGATGCCGTGAAATCGGGCCGTTGCAGCGAAGTGTCTCCGCGCGTCGCAGGCAAAAGCGTATGTGTCACCAGATTGTGGAGAGTATACCGAATAATGCCGAAGATATTCAATAGATGCGAGCGCGCATGCCACCTGGGAACAGCCCGTCCGCCCCGCGTTGCAGCAAATGGCCCTGTATGTGTCGTGATCTCCGGGCAGTGGAGATGAGGAATCAGGCATTGCGCGGTTGGACATGCAAGTAGAGCCAGACGAAGAAATCTTCCTCCGCTCCCTGTCGGTCGACAATCCGTTCGGCAATGGTGATGAGTTTTTCGCTCATTTCGAGGGGATCACCGGCGAATTGGCGGCCATTGAGGCGGAGGAAGGCATCCGTCGAAAGCAAGGCGGTGCGCTTGTTCCCTTCGATGAACGCCTGCGCCTGCGAGATGCCCACGGCGAGGGCCGTCGCGAGGCGGATCGGATCGCTTTCCCCACCGAACGCCTCGGCCATGCGCGTGCGATACACCGCAGATTCGAGCAACGCCACGTCGCGAAGCGGCATCGGCGCGGAGCCGGTCCGTTCCATGATCGCTGCGTGGAGCGCGACGACCTCGACCACACTGAGGTGCCGGATCGCGGCCATTCCGCGCGTTACGGCTTCGCGAGGGCGCGATATCCGGCTTCGTTCCACCGCCAGCTCTCCTCGACAACCTCCCGCAATTCCGGCGAGAGTATCAGGCGGAGTTCGAGCGGTTGGACATCGATCAACAGCGTTTGCCCCTCGTGAAGATGCAGCCGCTCGACTTCCTCTTTCGGGATTGTCACGACAAGACTATTCCCTTGCCGACGCAATTTTTGCTGGATCATTCCGTAGCCCCTTTGCACTGCCCATGAATCGGGTAACCCGTATGTACCGTGCATACCGTTCTTAGTATATCACGACGAGCGTCCGTCCGAACGCCAGCGCGAATTCTCAGGAATTCGGTTCACTCCTCTCTCCGTACACAATCGATACGGACGATATTTGGCCCGTCAGAGAAAAGCAAGGCAATTACCCTCGCGCAGTAATACCCCGCCAGTACCGTGTGGATGTGTCAGGCAGGGGTGCAAGGCATTGTGAAACTCTTGAGGTTTATCATGAAGGTTCAACTGCGTCGCTGGTTTTCTATCGGTCTTATGGGCGGCGCACTCGGCGCATCCGTGCTTGTCGGTGGCGTGGCAGTCGGTGCGGCGTCGCCCGGTCCGTCGAACGCTCCGTCCGTGTCGGAGGTGCAGCGCGGCAACAGCACCCACGACAACCGCGATGACTTCACCATCACCCAGAGCGCCGCACCATCGGCTCGCTCATTTGTGGTCGCCCCGGTCACCACCACAGTCACGAGTGCGCCCTCTGTGCTCACCGCCCACGATTCGCGCTTCTAGCGCCGACCATCCCGCGTTCCACATCGCCGCCCACATTCCAAAGACCGCTCGGGCCACCCCCCGAGCGGTCTCTCTTGTATACTCACCGGATGTACGCACCCACGCGCAGATCGCAGCCACCAGGAAAGGATCACCCACGCCACATGACACACCTCTACCTGATTCGCCACGGTGAGGCCGTCAGCAACGTCGAACCAATTGTCGGCGGGATGCGCGGCGACACGGGGTTGTCGCCGCTCGGCGTGCAGCAGGCGGAGGCGTTGCGCGACCGCCTCATGGGTTCACAGGAGATCGCGGCGGACGTGCTCATCGCCAGCACGCTGCCGCGCGCCCGACAGACGGCGGAGATCATCGCCCCCGCGCTCGGCCTGCCGATTGTCTGGGAGGACGATGTGCAGGAAATGCGCGTCGGCGAGGCGGACGGCATGCGGCTCGATGCGTTCGCGGAGCGGTATGGCGTGCCAGACTACGAGCGCGACCCCTACCGCCCGCTCGCACCCGGCGGCGAGAGTTGGGCACAGTTCCTTCTCCGCGTCGGCACGACGCTGCGCCGCATTGCGGACGAACATGGCGGCAAGACGGTGGTTATCGTCTGCCACGGCGGGGTGATTGACGGCTCGATGATTTGCTTCTTCGGTATGAACACGCAGGCCGTCCCGGCGGCCGACCTCCATACCCACAACACCTCGATCACCCATTGGGAGCGGCGCACCCGCCCGCACAAGGACTCGCGCTGGCGGCTCGTCGCATACAACGATGTCGCCCACCTGCGCGACATCGGCGCCGTCGAGCACATCCACTGGGAGGCGTTGCGCGCCCAGCCCGCGACCGGCTCGGACACCCCCGCTGTCCCGCTCCCGACCGAGCAGAAGAAAACCTGACAGCGCATCGTTGACAGTGACCACCGCCAAATGCATCGCGCGCCGTTTGTGCACCTTTTTGTTGAAATCGACGGGCGCACGGTGCAATATTCCGCACGGTAGACGAAGCGCCTTGACGCTCTGTGCAGTGGCACAGTACCATCGCGATCACCAACAGGTGCCCGCGCATTTCCGCGATGTGCCCCCAGCCGGACACATCGCTTGCCCGAT
>JBBSII010000073.1:0-11161 GCA_038232175.1 Thermomicrobiales bacterium | reverse complement strand
TAAGAGCCTATCCGAGAAGTGGTAGCATGGGGGAATGAAGAAAACGATTGCTGCCCCGACTGATGAGCACTCCAAAGACGATCCGACGATCTGGGAAGTTGACGATGCGCTCTGGGCGGAGTTGCGGCCGCTCCTCGTCATCACCAAGCTGCGGAAGAAACCGGGTCGCCCGCGCACCGACGACCGTGCGATCTTCAATGGACTGATCTGGCTGGCGCGCAACGGCGGGCAGTGGAAGAGTCTGCCGCGCCGGTTCGGGGCGAAATCCACCGTCCACGACCGCTTCCAGGAATGGATCGCGTACGGTTGCCTCGCGGCGGCGTGGGCGCACCTGCTCACCGTGTACGACGACGAGGTGGGGCTGGACTGGCAATGGCAAGCCGCCGACGGCTGCATCATCAAAGCCCCGCTGGGGAAAAAAGGGGGGCCGGTGAGGCGGAAGCGACGGGAGCGAACCCCACCGATCGCGGCAAGTGCGGCAGCAAGCGGCATCTCTTGACCGAGGGGGGCGGCATCCCGCTGGCGATGGTGCTGTCGGGGGCGAACCGGACGGACATGAAGAAGCTGGGCGAGTTGTTGGACGCCCAACTGATCGAGCCGATGCCGCAAGCGGTGCCGGAGGCAGAAGCAGAGGAGACGACGAGGGCGCGGCATCTCTGCTTGGATCGTGGCTATGCGACGGTGGCATGTCGGGAGACGGCGGTGACACACGGCTACGTGCCGCACATCCCGCCCAAGACGAGCGCGGCGCAGCCGCTACCGCCGCCGGGTGATCCGGCACGGCACCCGCCGCGTCGCTGGGTCGTGGAGGTGAGTCATAGTTGGTTCAATCGTTTTCGGCGATTGCTGGTGCGGTGGGAGAAGAAGGCGGAGAACTATCTGGGGTTCGTCCAACTGGCCGCTTGTCTGATCATCTATCGCAAACTCCGCCATGCACGTTCACTTCCCGGATAGGCTCTAAGGAAAGGACTAAGCTAACTCGATTCCCACTTAGTCCTTAGTCCTCAGTTCTTCGTCCTTCCCTACGACCGGGTAACGAACCCAATGAAGCCGCCGAGGCCGATGGTGCCGCCGATCTCGATGCGCGGCTCGAAGTATTGCTTGCCGGGTTCCCAGCTGTTGCCGCCCGTCGCGTTGATGCCACCGCGATAGCCCGCCGCCGCCGCTGCGTTCCAGACGCGCCCGTTGGAATCGCCGTACGGGTACGCGACGAACCGCACCGGCCAGCCGAGGCGGCTCTCAAGGTCCGCCTTGCTCCGCTGCATCTCGAACGCGAGCGCGCCGTTGCCGGTCTTCGTCAGAAACGGATGATCGACCGTGTGACTCTCAACATCATTCCCCGCGCGGACGAGGCTCACGAGTTCGTCGTCGGAGAGAAGAGGGACACCGGAGACGATGAAATAGGTCGCCACGAAGCTGCGTGCCTGCAAGATTGGGAAGGCGATGCGCTGGTCGGCGTTGCCGTCGTCGAAGGTGATCGCGATGGGATTATCGGGGAGCGCGCGACCGCCGAACATCGCGTCGTACAGTTGTGTCATCGTGACGGTGTGGTAGCCGTTCTGTTGCAGCCAGTCCATTTCCGCCGTGAAATCGCCGAGCGACGTGAAGTACCGCGACGGCGCGCCGATGTGGTGGTACATCACGACGGGGACATGGAACGCGATGGGCGGCGTCGAAACCGAGGTCGCGCGGCCCAACCACTCCGCCGGGTACGTGCGGGCGTCGAAACCGGGCCGACCGAGTGGCGCCATCACCACATCATCGGCCTTCATCGCGTGGTCCGGCTGCCAGATCAACGCGGCGCGCTCGAAGAACTGGACGGCCGCACCATCCTGCCCGAACTCCTCCGAGATCGGCAGGCCGAGCAGCGACGCGCCATCGTGCGCCTCCCAGTATCGCCGGAAGGCGTTCCCGATTGTGTGCTTCGTCTCGGTGAAGCCGCGCCGCTCCAGCCAGTCGGGCGGGAGCGCGGTAAGCGGCGCGAATGGCCCGTCCTTGCGGTCGCCGCTCGCCTCGCGACCGAACGGGGCGGGCCTCACCGTGCCATCCTTCAGCAGATCGAGCCGGACGCTCTGGAAATACTGGACGGTCGTGCCCCCTTCGGGGAACGCCTCCGCCAGCGGCGGACCGATCACATCGTCGCCGCCGTGCGCGTACCAGTACGAGAGGAACGGCTCGCGGATGTTATGGCCGGTGATCATGTCGTATGCGACAGGCGAGGCCGACGCATCGGCGGCAACGGAAACAACCGGAAGAATCGAACCAATGCTCAAAAATGCAATGATACAGACGTGCCAAACCCAGCGGCGCGCGGCCATCCCCTTGTCCCCTTCCCCAACACAGCCAGCGTGTACGTTCCTCACACCCACGCTACCAGCCCCCCTATGATAGCAAAGAAACCCGTCTGTATCCAACTTTCGTGACGGTGTAAAATGGTGGAAGTCGCACGGAAAATTCGTCCACGCCCCGCGCCGAAAATGGCGCACCCAATCAAGGGAACGCCGCGAACACCATGATCGATGTCGGGTGGCTCACCTTCTCATCGCCGCTCTTTTGGATGCGGCGCCATCCGCAAATTACGGCAGGCTCGTCGCGCGGACGGCGACGGTATCGGTGGCGATCCAGTGCCGCCGCACCGCGCCGACGAGGTAGAGCGAGCCGGTGATGCAGACCAGGTCTTTCGGCCCCGCCTGGTCGAGGGCGGCGACGACTGCGGCCTCCGGGTCCGGTTCGGCCACCGCCGGGACGCCTCGCGCGCGAATGTGCGCAGCGAGATCGGCGGCGGGCGTGACGGCGCGGTTGAGGATCGGCGCTTGCGTCGTCACGACCGCGCCGGCGATGGGCGCGAGGATTTCCAGCACCGCCGCCGTGTCTTTGTCCGCGACCATGCCGAGCACGAGCACGACCCGCTTGCCGGGGAAGAGCGCACGGAGCGCCGCCACGAGGGAACGCGCCTTGTCGGGGTTGTGCGCACCGTCGATCACGACCGTCGGGATGCCGGGGCCGCGCTGCATCACCTCCAACCGACCGGGGAAGAAGGCGCGCTCCAGCCCCGCGCGGATCGCGTCGTCCGGCACGGTAATGCCGCGCGCATCGAGCACGCGCGCCGCCGCAACTGCGGTCGCGGCGTTCGTCACCTGATGCGCGCCGAGCATCTGAATGCGTGCATCTTCGAGTTGCCAGTCGCCGTGCCGCAGCGTGAACGTCGCGCCGTCCGGCCCCAGAGCATGGATCGTCGCCCGGAGCGCGTCCGGTGGCGCGTCCGGCTCATCGACGCGCACCAGCGTCAGCGGCGCACCCCACGCGGCGGCCTCGTAGCGGATCACGGCGAGCGCATCCGGGACGGTCGTCGCGGTGACGGCGGGCACCCCCGACTTGATGATCCCCGCCTTCTGATACGCGATGTCGGGCAGCGTGTGGCCGAGGATGCCGGTGTGGTCGAACCCGACATTCGTGATCACCGCGACGTCCGGCATCAGGACATTGGTCGAATCGTGCCGCCCGCCGATGCCGACCTCCACCACCGCGACATCCATCCCGTGCCGCGCGAAGGCGGTCAGGGCGATGCCGACCGTCGCCTCGAAGTACGACGGCGGGCCGTGCACCCCCTCCGCCTCCATCGCCGTCGCGTGCTCCCGCAGTTCACCGACGAGCGCGGACAACTCCGGGATCGTCAGGTACGACTCGTCGAGGCGAATTTTCTCTGTGTACGCCTGCAAATAGGGCGAGGTGTGCAGGCCGACGTGATGCCCCGCCGCCCGCAGGATGCTGGCGAGCATCGTCGAGGTGCTCCCCTTGCCGCTCGTCCCGGTGATGTGCGCGACGGGGTAGGCGCGCTGCGGGTCGCCCCAGCGGCGCAGCAGCATCCGCTCGCGTGAGAGGTGTACCTGCGGGTCGTACCCCGCCGGGCGCGCGGTGTGCCACTTGAGAAGCGAGTCGAGATACGCGACCGCCGCCTCATACTGGGCCAGCAAATCCGCCTCGGAACCGTGCGGTACAGTCATCGCACAACCCTTTCACGGGAAACAGAAACCAATTGAACCGCAAAGGCGCAGAGGACGCAGAGACGGGAAGAGGGGGAAAGAATTAAAGGGGATGCGTTCCCATCTTCTTTTTGTATTTCTCTGCGTCCTCTGCGTCCTCTGCGCCTCTGCGGTTCTCCCCGGTTTTCAGCCCCCGATGATGCCATGATCGTGGAGGAAGGCGAGGACAGCCTCGGAGAAGGCCTCAGTCTGCTGACCGTGCACGCCGTGGCCGACATCCGGGACGGTCACGACGGAGGCGTGCGGGATCAGTTGCGCGTGTGTCGCGGCAGACGCCTCGGAGACAGCGCTGCCGAGTGCGGGGATGCCACGCACCAACAAAAAGGGGCAGGTGATGCGCGGCAGCATCGCCACGTACGTCTCGCCGGCGGGCAGCCCGACGCCGTCCAGCGCGCTGAGGAAGACCCCGTCCGCCGTGTTGACGACGCGCTGCACCTTCTCCATCGCCGCCCGGTACGAGAGCGTCGGGTCGCGATCCATCTCCGTCTGGATGAGTTCGGGCAGCGGGCGGCGCACGTTCTTCAGTCGCTCCTGCCCGGACGTGCGCCGCTGCTCGGGCGTCGCCTGCTCCGTGCCCCAGAGATCGCTATCCTCGACGATCACGGCGGCGAGTTCGCTGGCATGATCCGCCGCGATGCGCCGGACAATTGCCCCACCGAGCGAGTGGCCGATTAAGACGGGCGGGCGCTTCAGGCGCATCTTGCCCATCGCCTCCCAGACGTCCCCCGCGTAGTTCGTCAGGGTGTAGTCCGCCTCCGGCTTGTCGGAATCGCCGTGTCCGCGCAGATCGACCGCCGTGGCCGAGAGCGTCGGCCAGAGGTAGGCGAGTGGCGGCAACCACGTCTGCCAGCCACTGGAGAGGCCATGCACGAGCACCGTCGGGTAGCCATCGGAGGGCCACGCGGCGGTGCGGATGCGCAACCCATTCGCGAGGATGAACCCCGGCTTCGCCTGTGGAACCTCGGTGCGGGTGAGGGACATTGCGTTCTCGCTTTCGGTGACGAGTAGCCAGTAGTCGGTAGTCAGTTGAGGCGCGGAATCGCTCTCACTGTGCCGCCGAAAGTATACGCGCCCGTCTCGTATGGCACCAACCACGCATTCACGCTATCGTCGTCCCATTTACTGACTACCGACTACCGACTCCTTCGCACTCATTTTACGCTTTTCGCATTCCCCTTGAATATTCGTGCGGTATGGTGGAGGCAACAGGAAGTGCGGCAGGACGCCCTGTTGGATCATTAGGAGGCACAGGTAGATGACAGGAACGGCACAGACACGGATGAGCACACGGAAGCGCATCGGCGTTGGTGTGGCAATCGCGATTGTCGCGCTGCTCGCACTCGGCACAACCGCATTCGCGGCGGGGCCGGGCGGGATGCGCGGCAACAAGGCCGGGCATGGGGGCATGGACGGGAACGGCTTCGGGCTGTCCGCCGTTGTCACCGCCGCCGACGCGGGAAGCCAGACGATCACGCTCGGCGGGCTGCCGCAGCAGATCGCCACGGTGAAGGTCACGAGCGATGTCAAACTCGTCGCGATTCAGCCGGATGGCACGAAGAAGGACGTGGCGTTCGGTGATTTCAAGGTCGGTTCATTGGTCGAGATCAGCATGAAGCGCGGCGGCAAGGGCAGCGCCAGCGGCACGCAGGGGCAACCGAACGTCGCGATCTCCGAACTCCGCCTCGTCCCCGCCGGTCAGGTGATGACCGAGGGATTGGTCGTCAACACCGGTAGCACGTTGCAGATCATCGGCCACGGTGGCCTCAAGCTGAATGTGCAGACGAGCGGCAGCCCCAAGGTCACGAAGGGCCAGAACGACGCGGCGGCGAGCGTTGGTGACATCAAGGTCGGCGACCGCATCGCGGTGCACGGCACGCAGAGTGGCGACACCGTCACGGCGACGACGATTCGCATCTTCGACCTGAGCGCGTTGCAGCGCGGCGGCATGAGGCCGGGGGCTGCCCCCAGCGCGACGCCGAAACCATAATCACTCTTCCCTTTCCTTCTCGACCGCCCTGGCTCCCACCGGGGCGGTTCTTTGTTCTTTGTTCTTGGTAAGTTTGCTTTACACTCTTTTGATGAATGTTGTAGATACGTAGGCAATATCAGCTCCCTCGCGGTACGCTGAACATCTGTTACGGATGCACGCGCTACGGGAAAAGAGGAGCATCACGGTGGAATCAACCGACAGGGAGATGCAGGGCCTGCGGGAACCGGCGACATCGCACAGGACGCCCCGGTGGGGCCGTGTGATCCTGGCCGTCGTAACGGTCGTCACGCTGCTCGCCATCTCGGCGACGGCAGTCACGGCGGCGACGGGCAAGTGGCGATTCGGGCAGCACGCGAGCGGCGACCAGCAATTCGACAAGATGGCCCCCGGCAATAGGCAGAGGCAGCGCGGTATGCCCGGCCTTGAGGGCGTCGTCACCGCCATCGACGCGGGCGCGAAGAAGATCACGCTCGCGGGCGCGCCCGGCGTGACGACGGTGACGGTCGATGCGACCGTCGCGCTCACCGCGTTGCAGGCGGATGGCACGACCAAGCCCGCCACGCTCGGTGACTTCACGGTGGGCCGGGTCGTCCGGGTGCACGGGAAGATCGACCGCAGCAAGATACAACCCGGCCAGCGACCAAACCCGGCGGACATCACGTTGATGGTGACGGAAATCACCCTCGTGCCGAACGGGGATGTGCGCGGCTTCGGCCTCGTGACGGCGATCAATGGTGGCGCGCTTACCGTCTCCGAGATGGGCAACCTCACCGTCGTCGTGACGCCCGCGAGTGGCGCGACGATCAAGAAGATGGACGGCATGGCGGTCGCGGTGGGCGACATCAAAGTCGGTGATCGCGTCGCCTTCCATGGCACGCAGCAGAGCGGTAACGCGGTCAGCGCGTCCGACCTCCGCGTGATGGCGCAGGGATCATTCGGACGCGGTGGCTTCGGCCCCGGCATGGGTGGCTCTGGCTTCGGGCCGGGTGGTGGCTTTGGTCCGCATGGTCCCGGTCCGGGGATGCCGAAGCCACCCGCACCACCACCGGCGTAACCGCCCCAATTTCATCCGCTCACACAGCCGCAGCCGCGCAATCAAACGCGCGGCTGCTGTTTTCTGTTCATTGCCCACGGCACGCGCGCCATCGCGGCAACGCCGGTGAGAATTATTGGTGGCGGCGGCTTCAGCCTGCCGATCCTCGCTGCGGTAGGCCGACGAACCTTATCAACGCAATCAGGCAGTGGGATCACAGGCTAAAGCCTATGCCACCGGATGTGCCTCGATATCCTACGGCGTGAAGACCACCGTCGCGAGGATCGCATCGATTTCCGGGCGGTGCTTGCCAACGTTAACCGCCTCGAAATCGTACTCCCGCCCGCCATGATTGACGATGAAGAGGAGGCCGACGGTCGGCGTCGTGGAGGGCTGATCCTTCCGCGTGAAGGTATAGGGGAGGAGTTTCCCCGATTCGCCGCCGATCTTCGTGTCGGTCACGGTGCTAAAGGTGAAGGCGAACTGCGTCGCTTTCTCGCGCTCGCTCTGCGTCTCCTGCACCTCGTCGGCGGGGGCCCCGGCCTCCTTGTACGCATCGACGTAGAGCGAGACGCCCTCCGGCCCGTCGAACTCAACGATGTTGCTCTGCGAGTTCGCCAACTTCGTCGCCGTCCACCCGCGCGGGTACTGCATCTTGAAGCGTCCGTTCGGGTCCGTGTACGTTTGTCCGGCGGTCGCGGAGGCCAACGCGGGCGCAGTGCCCGTGGCGCCCACGCTGCCGGTGGGCGCTGGCGACAACCCGCCTTGCCCAACGGTCGGTGAGGCGGTGGGGCGGAAGTTCCCGGCCTGGGTCGGCAGCACTGCGCCCGCTGGCGAGGCTCCAGGTGTCCCGGTCGCCGCCACGGTCGGCGTTGTGTTCAGCGAGACGCGCGTCGGCGCGGCAGTCACGGTCGCGGCAACGGCAACGGTTGGCGCGGTAGATGGGACAAGGGTCGAGGCAACGCCACCGGGACGTGCGGAACCGGTCGCGGCGGCGGCAATCGTCGCGAACACATTGCCGCCACCCTGCGCACTCGCGCTCGCGATTACGGCGACATTCGTCGCGGCGGGCGTCGCGGTCGCGGTCGGGCTGTCACCCTTGCGGGTGAACAGCAAGACGCCACCAACAATCGCCAGCAGCGCAAGCACCCCGCCGCCGATGCCGACGATGAGGCCCGTCTTCTTCTTCGGTGGCGGGGTGAGTGGCGGGGGATACGGTGACGGCGGCGGCCCGTAACTCCCGGAATAGGGCGGTGCGTCGGGCGGGTAGCCACCGTACGCAGGCGGCGCTCCGGGTTGCTGCGGCAAGGGCACGGTGCCCCCGTATGGCGGCGGCGCGCCATACGCCGGTGGTTGACTGGGTGGGGGAGATTGCTGCTGTGGCGTTGGGTATGGCGCAGTCAAGCCGGTCGGTGACGGCGACGACACGGGCGAGGCATTCCATACAGCGGGTGGCGGGAGTGGCGGGAGCGGTGGCGGAGTTGCAGGCTTCCCGCTAGCCGATGGCGGATTCGCGGGCGGCGTGGGCGGGATGATCGTCGCGTCATCGTCGCGCGGTGGGGGAAGCGCGCCACCACCCGGCGGCGCATTCGGGATCCGCGTCCGCTCGTCGTCATTGTTCGCGGGCGTGCCGGGCGGTGCGTGATCGGACATGCGCGTTCCCTTTCTTCATCGGCGGCGCGCGGCATCGCAGCCTGTCCGCGCGCTCAGTTATCCGGCACGGGATGATTAGGAGAGAAACCAGAGCACGATCAGCACCAGCCCGATGATCGAGGCCGGTCGCCAGATCATGCGCCGGAAGCGGCCAATTGAGACCGTGGACGACCCACCGTCCACCGTCCGCGCGACGAGCGGCGGCGCGCTCAGCACCGGCCCCGCGAGCAGGAGAAAGGCGACCGCGCGCACCAGTTCGATGCCGCGCGATGGGGAGACGGCCCGCACCGCGTCGTACGCCCACCAGAGCGCGAGGACGAGCAGCAGCAGCGACCCAGCGAACAGCAGCGTCCCCGCCCTGCCGCGTGCGGAGAGCGCGGTGCCGTACTCAACCACCGCCGCCGCGACGAACAGCACGACAAGGATCATGAAGACCGCGAAAACGGGGTAGAACATACGTCGTTGCCTGTCCCTTCCATGCGCCATGCATCGTGCACGCGGCGCGCCCACACCGACGGGCAGTATAGCATGGGCAACGGGCGCCCCAACCGGGCGTCTGAATGCCAGCAATGAGTGGGGCGCCCGCGCTTGAGGCGGGTGTCGCCGCAGTCCTTGAGGCGCGGGGAAAGCGGATGTATTCTATGCGCGCCGCCCCATGGTTCAACGCGACTGGCACCGAGACCCGGTCGGGCGGGTAGTGTGGAGGAGCCGACGATGCACGCACGCCCCCCGACCGCAACCATGAGACCGCAGACCGCCCGGTGGCGCCGGAGGGCCGTATTCGGCAGCCTGACCACCCTGCTGCTGCTCCTGGCCCCCCTCATGACCATGACCACCGGGGCCAGCGCCCGCGCCGCCACCTGCGTCTCCTTTCAAGAGACCGGCCAGACCCTCTGCGACCGCTTCCTCGACTACTGGAATGCGCACGGCGGCCTGGCGATCAATGGCTACCCGCTGACTGCGGCGCGCATGGAGACGCTGGAGGACGGCAAACAATACCAGGTGCAGTGGTTTGAGCGGGTGCGCATGGAATACCACCCGGAGGTCGCCGACCCGCAATACCAGGTCCTGCTCGGCCAGTTCGGGCGCAAGATTCACCCCGCCGATCCGGCCGTGGTTGCCAAGCCCGGGCAGCGCTTCTTCACGGAGACCGGGCATAACCTCGGCGGCGACTTCCTCAGCTGCTGGACGGCGCAGGGCGGCCTGGCGCAGTTCGGCTACCCGCTGAGCGAGGAGATGCAGGAGACGCTGGACGGAAAGACCTACACCGTGCAGTATACTGAGCGGGCGCGCTTCGAGCGGCACCCGGAGAATCAGCCGCCCTACACCGTCCTGCTGGGGCAGTTCGGGCGGCTGTTGCTGAACCAGGGTGGGCCACCGGCGGCGGCACCACCACCCGCATCGCCGTCCTTCAACGGCACGCCCTATCGCGACCAGTTCGGGCGCTTCACCACGCGCTATCCGGTGGGCTGGAGTGTGCGCGTGGACGGCGACCAGAATGTGAATTTCCTGGCGCCGCAAGCGCCCCCGGCTGCGGGGATCAATGTGTCGCCGCGCCCAGTGAACGCAGACGTCACCCTCGACAACTATCGCCAGAACGACTACGACTATCTCCTCCCACGCCTGAAGGATTACCGCCAGATCAGCGACACGAAGATCATGGTCGGCCCCAACAACGGGTACAAGCGGGTCTTCACGCACACGAACGAGGAAGGGCAATTCGAGCTGATCGTGCGCTATCACATCCGCGCAAAGGGCTACGTCATCGTGGTGAACTGCTTCACGGCGCCGCACGACGAGGGGCGCTATATGCCGCTCTTCGATGGGACGACCGGAGCGATCGAGCCGCTGGGCCCCTAGGGCGGCGACCCGTCGCCCAGCCAGAGCGCCGACATCCCGACCAACCCGAACGCGCCACTCCTACAGTATGTCGAGGAGCGGAGTGGAGGGGCTTGCCTGGGTCACTACCAACATGTGCGGAGCATCGTGTGGCTCGGTCTGATCCATCCGCTGCCCGACTTGCATTGTGTACGTACACCATGTACGATGCAATCGGGTTGTAGACATAAGTCAGGGCGGGCATGGGTGGACAACGAACAGGAAACGGCGCGGGGCGCACAGCGTGCCCGCATCTATGGCGTGACAATCGGCACGATGGAGACGGGGCGATGGAACGCGCTGACCGATGTTCCCGGTGTGCGCGTCGGCCACTGCACAGTGGCATTCGGGGAGGGTGCGCTCGTCCCCGGTCGGGGTCCGGCGCGCACGGGCGTCACGGCGATCCTGCCCCACGACGGCAATCTCTTCCGCGAGAAAGTCCCCGCCGCGAGCCACGTCATCAACGGCTTCGGGAAGTCGATCGGGCTGGTGCAGGTAGACGAACTCGGCGCAATCGAGACGCCAATTCTGTTGACGAGTGTGCTCAACATCCCGCGCGTCGCG
>JBBSII010000072.1:0-11178 GCA_038232175.1 Thermomicrobiales bacterium | reverse complement strand
TTTTTATACCTGTGTGGCCCCCCCCCTGTTGTCTTTTTCCTGGTGGGGGCCCCGGGCGGGGGGGGGGGGGTTTTTCTCCCGGCCGTTCCTCGCCACCCACCCCCCCCCCCACCACCAGGTTTTTCTCGCGAACTGCGTAACTCCTACGATGTATCTGACCGCCCCAATAATCCAAAGGACGGCCCCGAAATTGAACCGCGCGAGGCACAGTTCGCCCTATGTATTGTAGCCGAATTCGGCGTCCGCTTCCACGTTGGGGCGTATTCAGCCGGGGAATCCTAACCCCCCGGCCTCTTCCCACGCCGAGGAACGGAAGGGGCCGGGGGTTAGGATTCCCCGCCCAACGCAGAACGCATCTGCCCTGCGATGCGCTGCACCTAATATACGCGCCGCCTTGTATTGTGTTACACTATAGGCTGAGAAGTGATGGGCATGGTATTCCGTCGCGCGGTCTTTCGCGCGGTGCGATGATTTGTTGAAGGGAGTACGACACTCATGTCAGCCTCGTCAGCCTCGCGCACGCCGCTTTCGCGACGTTCGTTCCTCGGTGGGGTCGCGGCGACCGCCGCCGCCGGTATTCTTGCCGCGTGCGGCGGGAGCAGCGCGACCTCCGCCCCCAGTTCCACCACCGCCGCGACGAAAGCGCCCGCCGCCAGCGCGGGTACCGCCGCCGTCACCGCCGGTGCGAGCACGCCCGCCGTGGCCGCAGGTGCGAATGGCACCGCCGTACCCGCCGCGACAACCGCAGGCGCGTCGTCCGTGGCGACCGGCGCGACCGCACCCGCCGCGAGCGCGGCTGCTCCGAGTGGCCCCGCCGCCGGTGCGATCCTTTTCGGCGCGGCGATCTCGCTCACCGGCGCCAACTCCAAAGAGGGCAAACTGACGCAGGATGGCTACAACTTCTGGAAGAAAACCGTCAATGACACGGGCGGCATCACCGTCGGTGACAAGCGGTACACCGTGGACATCAAGTACTACGACGACGAGTCGAGCGCGGACACGAGCGCGAAACTGACCGAGAAACTCATCACGGAAGATAAGATCAACTTCATCCTCGGCCCCTACGGCAGCAGCCAGACGCTCTCCGCCAGCGCGATCACGGAGAAGTACAAGAAGCCGATGGTCGAGGCGAACGGCGCGGCGGAGGCAATCTTCAATCGTGGATTCAAGTACGTCTTCTCCCCGATGACGCCCGCGAAGTACTACCTGCGCGGCATCATCGACGCCTGCCTCGACAAGGATTCGACGATCAAGTCCGTCGCGATTCTCGCGGACAACGACACATTCTCAGTCGAGGTGGCCGAAGGGACGCAGTCGTACGCCAAGGAAAAGGGCCTGAATGTCGTCTACTACGAGAAGGTCCCGGCGGACACGAAGGACGTCTCGGCGCAACTGACGCAGATCAAGCCGAAAAACCCGGACCTCTTCATCTCCTCCGGCCACTACGCCTCCGCCGCGCTCGTGATGAAGCAGGCGAAGGAGCTGAAGTTCAACCCGAAGGCGTTCGGGTTCAGCGTCGGCCCGGCGCTCCCGGACTTCACCACGACACTGAAGGACGCGGCGGACTACGTCTTCGGCGGCACACAGTGGACGCGCGACTTGAAGTTCAAGGACGAGCAGTTCGGCACCTCGCAGGAGTACGCGACGAAGTTCCAGGCATTCGCCGGGTACGAGCCTGCCTACCAGAACGCAGAATCGACGTGCGCGGGCCAGTGTTTCCAGCAGGCGCTCGCGAAGGCGGGGAGCCTCGACACCGAGAAGGTGCGCGACGCGCTCGCGTCGTTGCAGTTCAAGTCCTTCTTCGCGGACGTGAAATTCGACAGCCGCGGCATCAACAACGACAAGCCGATGGCGGCGGAGCAGATTCAGGGCGGCAAGAAGGTCACCGTCTGGCCGAAGGAAGCGGCGAGCGGTGACCTCAAGTACCCGACGCCCGGCTGGGACAAGCGATAGGGGAAGAACCTCACCCTCCGGCCCCTCCTCACTGCCCAGAGGGCGCCCGCGATGGAGAGGGGGAGCGACCTCCTGAAGATCGCGATGTATGGGGAATGCCACGTCAATTCGCACGAGTCACCCCTCTCCATCGCAATGGAGAGGGGCCGGGGGTGAGGTTCGATGGATTTCCTTCTCCACCCGTCGTTCTGGCCGCAACAGATCATCAACGGCGTCCTGATCGGCGGTGTCTACGTCCTCGTCGCGCTCGGCTTCTCGATTGTCTGGGGCATCCTCAACATCGTCAACCTCGCGCACGGTGTCTTCATCATGCTCGGCGCGTTCGTCACCTTCTTCATCTGGGAGGCGACGGACCTCGACCCATTCCTCGTCCTGCCGATTGCCGCCGCGATCTTGTTCGTCGTCGGGTACGCGACGCAGTCAGGGATCATTAACTTCGTCATGCGCGCGCCGCTCCTCGTGACGCTGTTGCTGACCTTCGGGATCGAAATCTTCGTCACGAACCTCGCGCTGTACACATGGAAAGCGGACATCCGCTCCGTGTCGCCATCGTACGCGGGGAAGAGCATTGAGATCGGCAACGCGATCATCCCGATCACAAAACTGGGCGCGCTCGGCCTCGCGTTCATCATCACGGGCCTGCTGGCGCTCTTCATGAACCGCACGAAACTTGGGGCGTCGATCCGCGCCACGGGGATGGACCTGACGGCGGCGAAACTGATGGGCGTCAACATCCCGCGCACCTACGCGCTCACCTTCGCGCTCGGCGCGGCGCTCGCGGCGGCGGCGGGGACGCTGATCAGCGCGACGCAGCCGTTCGACCCGACCATCGGCTCGTCGTACACGATCCGCGCGTTCGTGATCTGCGTGCTCGGTGGCCTGGGGAGCATCCCGGCGGTGCTCGTCGGCGGCCTCCTGTTCGGGCTGATTGAGACGATTGGCTCGGTCGTGCTCGGTGCGGGCTACAAGGACGCGATCACCTTCATCGTGCTCGTTGTGCTGCTCGTCTTCCGCCCGAACGGCCTGATGGGGAAGGAGTACTACCGCTAATGGCACAGACCACCCAACCCCTCGTCCAGCGACCGAAAGAGGGCGAAACGCCCGCCGGGACAAGCGCGGAGCGGTCCATCTCCACCACGACGCGGGTTGATCGCGCCCTGCTCATCGGCGCGCTCATCTCCCTGCCGATCATGATTCTCGTCCCGCTCCACGCGACAGGCTACTGGATGAACCTGCTGACGCAGTTGTTCATCTTCGGCATCCTCGCAACCGCGTGGAACCTCATCGGTGGGTACACGGGCTATGCCGCGTTCGGCAATGTCGCGTTCTTCGGCGGCGGTGCGTACGTGACGGCGGAACTGATGACCCGCAGCCATTGGAGTTTCTTCCCCGCACTGCTCGTCGGCGGCGCGGCCATGCTCCTCTACGGCGCGCTCGTTGGGCTGCCGGTGCTCCGGTTGCGCGGCCATTACTTCGCCATCGCCACGCTCGGCGTCGCGATCACCACGCGCGAGTTGTGCAACAACCTCGAACTCTTCGGTGCGAGCAGGCCCGTCAATTTGCCGCTGAAGAATGACCCGAACCTCTTCTACTACCTCGCGCTCGGGCTGCTCGTCCTCGCGATCGCGCTGACGTACCTGATCGCGCGGTCGAAACTCGGCTACGGCCTCGTCGCGATCCGCGAGAATGAGGATGCCGCGCTCGTCATGGGGATCAACACGACGATGTACAAGGTGATCGCCTTCGCCCTGAACGCGATGATCTGCGGCTTCGCGGGCGGCATCTACGCCTACTGGCACTCGACCATCGACCCGCCGACGGTCTTTGATCTGACGACGAATGTGCGCCTCATCATCATGGCGGTGCTCGGTGGTGTCGGCACACCGCTCGGCCCGATTGTCGGCGCGGTGCTGCTCACGGCGATTCAGGAGACGCTCTGGAAGAACTTCACGAACCTCCACGCGGTGCTCTTCGGGCTGTCGATCATCGTCGTCGTGCTCCTAATGCCGCGCGGCATCGTCTATCTCATCCGGCAGAAGTTCGCGTGGCGGGTCTTCGTCCGCAACCTTCGCCAGTATCGCGCGTGACCGAAACCGGGGAGAACTGCATCTGCCCAGAGGGCGCCCGGCAGAGGAAAGGGGATTGAACCACGAAGGCGCGAAGAGCGCGAAGGAAAGAGAAGGAAAAAAGAGACGCTCGTTCCCATCTTCGTGTCCTTCCGGGTGCCCTCTGGGCAGTATTCGTGGTTCAATCCCCTCTCTGTGTTCCTCTGCGTCCTCTGCGTCTTTGCGGTTCTCTCCGGTTTGTCGATTCAGGAGGTCGGGTGTGACTGAGGTTGTGCTGGCGGCGGAACATGTGAGCAAGGTGTTCGGGGGCGTCACGGCGCTCCGCGACGCCTCGTTCACGCTGCATCGCGGCGAAATCCTCGGGCTGATCGGCCCGAATGGCGCGGGGAAAACGACGCTCATCAACACGATCACCGGCGTCGATCCGCCCACGACGGGTCGGATCATCTTCCACGGCAAGGATTTGTACGGGGCCACACACGAGGGCAGGCAATCGGCGAGGCAGCGGATCGGCGGCGCGCTGAGCAAGACCGGCGCGCACCGCATCGGGCGCATGGGAATCGCGCGGACGTGGCAGGTCGTCAAGCCGTTCCAGAACATGACGGTACGCGAGAATGTCACCGTCGGCGCGCTCTTCGGCAAGGGCAACCGGGGCAGCGTCGCCGCCGCGAGCGCGAAGGCGGATGAGGTGCTGGAGTTTGTCGGCCTGTCGCGGGTGCGCGGGCGATCCGCCGACGAACTGACCATCGCCGACCGCAAGCGGCTCGAACTGGCGAAGGCGCTGGCGATGGAGCCGGAAGTCCTGCTGCTCGACGAGGTGATGGCGGGCCTCAACCTCGTCGAGATCGAGGGCGCGATGGACCTCGTGCGCAGCGTGCGCGATAGTGGCGTCAGCGTGATGATTATTGAGCATGTGATGAAGGCGATCATGGGCGTTTCGGATCGCGTCTTCGTGATGGACGCGGGCGCGAACATTGCGGAAGGCCTGCCCACGGAGGTGATCGAGAACCCGCGCGTCATCGAGGCCTACCTCGGCAAGCGGTACGCGCAGAAAGTGCTCGGCGCGGACGCGCTGCCGGACGATGACGTATTTGAGCCGCCATTTGCGCCGATAACGGAGGCGGGCGCATGATGGCGGTGGCAGACGACGCAGCGGCCACGCCGAACGCCCGCACCGACCAGCCGTTGCTCGAAGTGCGCGGGCTGAGTGTCGCCTACGGGGATGTGCAGGTCCTCTGGGACATCGACCTGACGGTCTACCCCGGCGAGACGGTCGCACTTGTCGGCTCGAATGGCGCGGGCAAGAGCACGCTGCTCAACGCCCTCTCCGGGCTGCTGAACCCGCTCTCCGGCAGTATCGTCATGCAGGGCGTCGATCTCGCGCGCCAGCCTTCGGGCGAATTCGTCAAGTCCGGCATCTGCCACGTGCCGCAGGGGCGGCGGCTATTCGTCGGCATGAGCGTGCGCGAGAACTTGATGATGGGCGCGTTCAGCCGCTCCGACGGCGCGGCCGTGCGCAACGACCTCGAATGGGTGCTCTCGCTCTTCCCGCGCATCAAGGAGCGGTACAACCAACTCGCGGGCAAGTTGTCCGGCGGCGAGCAGCAGATGGTCGCCATCGCGCGCGGCCTGATGGCGCGCCCCCAAATCCTGATGATCGACGAACTCTCGCTCGGCCTGTCACCCATCATGGTGGACACGATCTTCGATGTGATCAAGACGGTGCAGGCGCAGGGCCGCACGATGCTGATTGTCGAGCAGGACATTCAGGCCGCGCTTGAACAAGCGAGCCGGGGGTACGTGCTCGATACCGGCAGGATTACCCACTCCGGTGAGGCGGCGGATCTGCTGGCGAGCGACGCGATTCGCACGGCGTATCTCGGCATCTAGTGCCGCCTCGTTCGTCTCTTGTTTCCTATATCAAGATGATGTACCTTGCGATGAGGTCGCATCTTGTTACAATCCTTGGCAGGAATCACTTCGCGGGCAATCGAGGGGTCTCGCGGCGCACGGATGGGCGGCACGCATCGCCGTTTCGCACCGTCTCCGCAGTCCGAAGGGGGGAACCATTTGCACGTCGATGGCACCTACATGTTCAAAGCGGATCGGCAAGCCGTCTACGACCTGATGATGTCGAAGGATGCGCTCGAGCATTGCCTGCCCGGTTGCGAGGGGATGGAGGAGATTGGCGAGGATCGGTACCGCGCCACCCTCAAAATCGGCATCGCGGGCATCAAGGGCACGTACACCTGCACTATCGCCACCACGAGCAAAGTTCCCTTGGAATCGTGGACGCTGACCGTGGAGGGCCAGTCGAAGAGTGGCAACCTGAAGGGCGTCGGTCGGTTCACCATCGCGGACAAGGGCGAGGAGACGGAACTGGCGTACGATGGCGAGGCGGACCTGATGGGGCCACTCGCGGGCGTCGGGCAGCGCATGATGGGTCCGGCATCCCGCATGATTATCGGCAAATTCTTCGAGTGCATGTCCGGGCAACTCGCCCAATCGGGCCAATCAACCGCGCAATCGTAGCATCACGTCGGGTGACTGATGCGGATTGATCCATACAACGACGTATCGTAGGGAGGGGAACGACGTGAAAGTCTCCATGACGGTCAACGGCGAACAGTATTCGAACGACGTGGAACCCCGGTTGCTGCTCGTGCACTACATCCGGGAAGTGCTCGGTCTGACTGGCGCGCACATCGGCTGCGAGACGACGCAGTGCGGCGCGTGCACGGTGCTGGTGGATGGCCAGTCGGTCAAGTCGTGCACGATGCTCGCGGTGCAGGCCGATGGCGCGGAGTTGCTGACGATCGAGGGCCTCCAGAAGGATGGCCAGATGCACCCGATCCAGGAGGGCTTCTGGGAGGAGCACGGCCTCCAGTGCGGCTTCTGCACACCGGGCATGATTCTCTCCGCGTACCAACTGCTGGAGCGGAACCCGAACCCGAGTGAGGACGAGATTCGCGAGGGCTTGCAGGGCAACCTCTGCCGCTGCACGGGCTACCACAACATCATCAAGTCGGTGCAGCACGCGGCGGCGCATATGAAGGAAGGCGCGGCGGCGGACTGAGGACGAAGGACTGAGGACTGGGGACTGAGGGTCGGCAGGACTGCTCACTGTCCACTGCTCACTGCTCACTGCCCACTGCCTCGGAAGGAACGACTGATGGTACTCCCGAAACTGGTTGGCGAACCGATCAAGCGGCGCGAGGACCCTCGCCTCGTCGCCGGGACGAGCACGTACGTCGATGACCTGAAGCTGCACGGCATGTTGTACTGCGGCATCGTGCGCTCCGTGTACGCCCACGCAAAGATCAAGAGCATCGACACCGAGGCGGCGCGGCAGCACCCCGGCGTCTTCGCGGTCGTGACCGGCGAGGATTTGAAGGCGAGCGGCGTCGGCACCCTGCCTGTCGCGCATCGCTTCGGCGAGGGCCTGAAAGTGCCGCCGCGCTACCCACTCGCTGTCGGGGAAGTGAACTTCGTCGGCGAGGCGGTCGCGGCAATCGTCGCCACGGATCGCTACGTCGCGCGCGATGCGGTCGATCTCGTCCACGTCGAGTACGAGCCGCTCCCCGCCGTCATCGATCTGGACGCGGCGTACAAGGGCGGGCCGTTCGTGCACGAGGAGTTCGGCACGAACGTCGCGTTCGAGTGGAGCATCCTGAACGAGATCGGCTCCCCGCTCGACGACGCGGAGATCAAGATTTCGCAGCGCATCGACAACCAGCGCCTCGCGCCGGTGCCGATGGAGACACGCGGCGTCGTCGCGGACTACGACAAGGGGAAGAAATCCCTGACGCTCTGGACCTCGACGCAGATTCCCCACCTGCTGCGCACCTTCCTCAGCCTCCTGATCGGGATGCCGGAGCACCATGTCCGCGTCGTCGCCCCCGAAGTGGGCGGCGGGTTCGGGCAGAAACTCAACGTCTACGCGGAGGAAGGGATCGCGTCCGCGCTCGCGATGAAACTGGGCAGGCCGATCAAGTGGATCGAATCGCGCGCGGAGAACATGTCCAGCAGCATCCACGGTCGCGGCCAGGTCGATTACGTCGATGTCGGCGCGACGAAGGACGGGAAGATTCAGACGCTCCATGTCCACATCCTCGCGGACCTCGGCGCGTACCACCAGTTGCTCACGCCGATCATCCCGACATTGACGGCGCTGATCCTCCCCGGCCCATACGCCATCGAGAACCTCAGCATCACTGTCCACGGCCTCTTCACAAACAAGGTGCCGACGGACGCCTACCGCGGCGCGGGCCGACCGGAGGCGACATTCGTCATCGAGCGCGTCTGCGATCTCGTCGCCGACGCGACGGGCGTTGATCCCGTGGAGGTGCGGCGGCGCAACTTCATCGCTGCGGACCAGTTCCCGTACACCACGACCGCTGGCCTCGCATACGACAGCGGCAATTACCAGGCGTCGCTCGACAAGGCGCTGAGCCACATCGGGTACGACGCCTTCCGCGCGGAGCAGGAGGCGGCGCGGAAAGCGGGCAAGTACCTCGGCATCGGCTTCAGCACCTACGTCGAGGTCTGCGGCATGGGGCCATCCGCCGCGATGCCCGCCGGGTTCGGCTGGGAGAGCAGCACCGTGCGTGTCGATCCGACCGGCAAGGTGACCGTCACGACGGGCGCATCGCCGCACGGTCAGGGGCAGGAGACGACGTTTGCCCAGATCACGGCGGACGAACTCGGCGTCGGCGTGGACGATGTGATCATCAACCACGGTGACACGGCCGGGTCGCCCTATGGCGTCGGCACATTCGGCTCGCGCGGCACGGCGGTCGGTGGCGCGGCGATGATGCTCGCCATCGGCAAGGTGCAGGAGAAGGCCAAGCGCATCGCCGCGCACATGCTCGAAGCGTCGGTGGACGACATCGTTTTCGAGAATGGTCGCTTCGGCGTGCAGGGCGCGCCGGATCGCTCCAAGGCGCTCGGCGAGATCGCGTGGGTCGCCTACACGGGGGACACGATCCCGGCGGAGATCGAACCGGGCCTCGAAGCGACCTCCTTCTTCGAGCCACCGAACTTCACCTACCCCTTCGGCGCACACATCGCGTTCGTCGAGGTGGACGCGGACACCGGCGAAGTCGAGTTGAAGCGGTACGTCGCGGTGGACGACTGCGGCCGCATCATCAACCCGATGATCGTGGACGGTCAGGTGCACGGCGGCCTGGCGCAGGGCATCGCGCAAGCGCTCTTCGAGGGCGTCGTCTACGACGATGCCGGCCAACTCGTCACCGGCTCGCTGATGGACTACGCGCTGCCCACGGCGCGCGGGTTGCCGTCGTTCGAGACGGATCACACGGTGACACCGACGCCCGTCAACCCGCTCGGCGTCAAAGGCGTCGGCGAGGCGGGCACAATCGGCAGCACACCCGCGATCGTCAACGCGGTCGTGGACGCGCTGAAGCCATTCGGCGTCACACATATCGACATGCCGCTGCGGGCGGAGAAACTGTGGCGGTTGATGCACGCGGAGTAGCCAGTAGCCAGTAAGGACACCGAGTTCCGCATCACTGGCTACCGGCTACTGACTACTGACTACTGACTACTGGCTACTGGCTACTGGCTACTGTAAGGAGGGGATCATGCTTCCAGGTGAGTTCGAGTACCACCGCGCCACCAGTGTTGATGAGGCGCTGCAAATGATGCAGCAGTACGGCGACGACGCGAAATTCATCGCGGGGGGCCACAGCCTCCTGCCGCTGATGAAATTGCGCCTCGCGGAACCGGCGCATCTGATCGACATCAGCCGCATCCCGGAGATGTCGTACATCCGCCGCACAAATGGCGCCGTCTCCGTCGGCGCGCTGACGACGCATTACATGCTTGAGTCCAGCGAAGAACTCGCGTCCTCGGTGCGGGTCATCCCGGAGGCCGCCGCGCACATCGGTGATGTGCAAGTCCGAAACCGTGGGACGGTCGGCGGCAGCGTCGCCCACGCGGACCCGGCGTCGGACCTCCCGTCGGTGCTCGTCGCCCTCGGCGCGGAGTTCGTCGCGAAAGGCCCGAACGGCGAGCGAACCATCTCCGCCGCGAACTTCTTCGAGGACCTGATGACCACCACCCTTGGTGAGGACGAACTGCTCACCGAAATCCGCTTTCAGGTGCCGCAAGGCAAGGTCGGGAGCGCGTACGAGAAACTGGCGAACAAGGCGTCGCACTACTCGGTTGTCGGCGCCGCCGCGATTGTTACCCTCGCGGACGACGGCACGGTGCAAGACTGCTCCGTCGCCTTCTCCGGCGTCAGTTCCAAGCCGATCAAGGCGACAGCGGTGGAAAATGCGCTCAAGGGCAAGGCCCCGACCGCCGAAGCAATCGCCGAAGCCGCCGGCCATGCCGCAGAGGGTATCGATTACGCGCTCTCGGACATCCACGCATCGGACGAGTATCGCCTCGCGATGACCAAGGTCTTCGCGAAGCGCGCGCTGACCAAAGCGGTCGAGCGGGCGCAGGGGAAGTAGCGGCGCAACCGCACCCTGGCGTGTCGTGGTAAACTGGGAAGCCCGGCTGTGGGATGGAATGGCCGGGCTTCTCTGTGCGTTGTTATGATTATTGAATCTCGGGCCGATGTGTGCACGAACGTGGTCCGGGGCACGGAACAGGAGAGACGGTGGCGGCAGCAATTGAATCAATCGACGGCATCCAGCAGATCCTTCAGGAGCACCGCTACGTCGCGGATCGCTCGCTTGCCACGACGATCTTTCTCGCGCTCCGGCTGAACAAGCCGATTCTGCTCGAAGGTGAGGCGGGCGTCGGCAAGACGGAGATCGCCAAGGTGCTGGCGGACTTGCTCGGCACGCGGCTGATCCGCTTGCAGTGCTACGAGGGCATCGATGTCTCGAACGCGCTCTACGAGTGGAACTACGCGCGCCAGATGCTCGAAATTCGCCTTGTTGAGGCGACGGGCGGCAACCGGGAGGAGACGCTGAAGGACCTCTTCGGCCCCGACTTCCTCATCCGGCGGCCGCTGCTCCAGGCGATTGACCACGGGTTCGACGCGGCCCCCGTGCTGCTGATCGACGAGATCGACCGCGCGGACGATGAGTTCGAGGCGTTCCTGCTCGAGGTGTTGTCGACCTACCAGGTCAGCATCCCCGAGCTCGGCACCGTGCGCGCCAGCCAACCACCGATCGTCGTGCTC
>JBBSII010000071.1:0-11235 GCA_038232175.1 Thermomicrobiales bacterium | reverse complement strand
TGTCGCGGAGCGGTTGCGGTCGCAGGGCGTTATCGTCACCGATCTCGCGACGGCGATGCGCGAGCACGAAGACCTCGTTCGCCCGCACTTCATGACGGAGGCCGTCCCGGCGGGGACGAGCAAGTTCACCGCGCTGCACGGGGCGTTCTGGAGCGGCGGGACCTTCGTCTACGTGCCGAAGAATGTCGTCGTGGACCTGCCAATCCACTCCGTTTACTGGGCAACCGCGCCCCGCCTCGGCGCGTTCCCGCATACCCTGGTCGTCGTCGATGCCGGTGCGTCGCTCAACCTCGTGGACGAGTACGCCTCCGCCGCGAGCGACGAGCAGGGCTTCGCCGCGACGGTCGTTGAACTGATCGTGCGGGAGCACGCGCATCTGGAATACGCGAATCTCCAGCGGTGGAACCGGACGACCTACTCGTTCCACACGCAGCGGCTCTTGCAGGACGCAGACAGCACGGCGAAGACGATCAACGTCGGCCTCGGCGGACAGCTCTCGAAGTACAACATCGACACCGTGCTGCAGGGTGAGCGGACGCACGCGCGCATCCTCAACCTGACTTTCGCGGACAAGAAGCAGATCTTCTCCTACGAGACGTTGCAGGACCATGTGAAGGGCGACAGCATCTCGGATTTGCTCTTCAAGTTCGGCCTGCGGGACACGGCGCGCACCGTCTACAGCGGCCTGATCCATGTCCGCCCGCACGCGCAGAAGTCGAATGCGTACCAGCGCAACGGCAACCTGCTCCTCTCCGACCGTGCCCGTGCCGACTCGATCCCGAAATTGGAGATCGAGGCGAACGATGTCCGCTGCACGCACGGCGCGACACTCGGCCAGGTCGATGCCAATCAAGTCTTCTACCTGATGGCGCGCGGCCTCCCGCGCAAGGACGCCGAGCGGTTAATCGCGGAGGGCTTCTTCGCGCAGGTCGAAGACGAAATTCAGATGCCCGCCCTCGCCGACCGCCTGCGCGTCGCGATCGACAAGAAACTCGCGGGCACCGGGTATTGATGGGAATTTGAACCGCGAAGGCGTGAAGGGCGCGAAGAGGGAGAGAAGAAAAGAAGAATCTTCTCCTCCCTCTTCACGCCTTCGCGGTTAGTCTCCGGAGGTGGATGTGGCAGAGTACGTGACGGTGGCGCAGGTCGGGGAGATTCCTGAGGGCGGGCGCAAGGTAGTCGAGGTGGGCGAGACGTACGTGCTCGTCACGAACATCGGCGGCGAGTACTTCGCCATCGAGGATGTGTGCACCCATGACGGCAACGAACTTTCGGACGGCCTCATCGAGGATCACACGATTGAATGCACCCGCCACGGCGCGGTCTTCAACTTCCGTACTGGGCGTGGCACCTTCCCCGCCGTCGTCCCCGTCGCGACCTATCCCATCCGCGTCGAAGGCGATGCGGTGCAGATCGAAGTAGACGACGCGCGATAAATAACGAAACCGGGGAGAACCGCAAAGGCGCAAAGGACGCGAAGAAGGATCTTAACACAGAGAGCACAGAGGAAAAAGAAGATTGCTCTGTGCCCTCTGTGGACTCTGCGTTAAGACCCTGATCTCCTCTTCGCGTCCTTCGCCTTTGCGGTTCTCCCCGGTTTCGATCAGAACCCTGCCGCCTTGTCGCAAACGTTAATGAGCGGTTCGCCCGCGATGAAGCGGCGGAGGTTCTCGCGCGCGATTGCCAGCGTGCGCTCGCTCGTCTGCCTGGACGCGGCGGAACTGTGCGGCGTCAGGATGAGGTTTGGCGCGTCCCAGAGCGGGTCGTCCGGCGGGAGCGGCTCGGTGTATGTCACGTCCAGGCCCGCGCCCGCCAGTCGGCCTTCTTTGAGGGAGGCGATCAGCGCCGCCTCGTCAATGATTTTCCCACGTGAGATGACGATCAAAAAGGCGTCCTGTTTGATGAGGTTGATGCGCCGCGCGTCCATCAGTCCGCGCGTCAGATGCGTCTGCGGCGTGGCGACGACGACGACATCGGCGATGCCGAGCGCCTCATCGAGGCGGTCGAGCGGCCAGACCGCCTCGACGCCCTGCGGCGGTTCGACGGGTTGCATGTCCACACCAATCACGCGCATCTCGAAGGCCGCGCCGCGTCGCGCGATCGTGCTGCCGATCGTGCCCATGCCGAGGACGACCATCGTGTTGCCGGTGAGTTCGCGCATCGTGCCCCGGTTCGCGTCCCATTTGTGCTGCCGCTGGTTCTCCATCAGCGGCACGAGTTGGCGTGTCAGGCTGAGTAGCATCGCGAAGGCATGCTCGGCGATGCAGCGGCCATGCGCGCCGCGCATATTGGTGACGATGACATCGCTGTCCACGAGATCGCGGATCGCCGCAATCGTCTCAATCCCCGCGCCGCTGGAATGTACCCACCGCAGCGATGGCCCCGCCGCCTCGAAACTCTCCGTGCCAATGCGGCCGAGATAGGCATCGGCGTCGCGCATCGCCACCCGCTCCTCTTCCTTGCTCTTCGGGGTGACGAACTCGACCTCCGGGAACTCCCCCACCAACGGCTCGAACATCCGGTTCGGCCGCTCCACGCCAATGACGACCTTCATCCCGATCCCTCCTTCTATGTGCGTCCACGCCCCACGAAAACCCCGCCGTGAATGTGTTCCAGTAGCTGTGTCGCCCATCATGCCAGCGATTGCGTCGGACATGCAACGGGTTGCCCGCCAGTGCAACGGCTTTTCGATTTCCGGCGGTTCCTCCCGCTATGCTGTACTGTTCCCGGTCATCCATCACCGATCGGCCCGTGCGGGTGGTCGGCTGGCATTGGGTCTCTCCAAGTCCAGTCTTTGACAAAAACGATCCCTCTATACGATACTCTCTGTGGTACTTATTTTGCACCGTTCGGCCTACTTGAAAGGAATCCAGCATGACGCTACAGATTATCGCCGCACAAGCGATCAAGCAGCGCGGCATCGGTATCGTCGACGAAATGGTAAAGGAGGGGCGCGCCGTCCATGTCGTCGCGCGCAGTGTCCCCCGATACGTCATCCTCTCCGAGGAACGATACGCCGAACTGATGGATGAGTTGAATGAGGCGACCGCGATTCAGACGAAGATCGCCCTTGACGAATATCATGCCGGACTCGGCGTTCGCTACGAAAACGCGGAGACGTATCTTGCTGCTGTAGACGCGAGGGGTGATGAGTAGCCCGTTGTGGGCGCTGATCGAACCCCCGGCCTATGCACGGGCGCTTCGGCGCTTTCTTCGCAAACACCCCCACCTGAAGCGAGCGCACGCGGAGGTGATCCGTCTACTGTCGCGCGATCCACACGCCACCGCGTTGCGCCTCCATCCCCTGGGCGGAGAGTTAGCGGGACAGTACGCGGTCAGTGTTACTTACAATTATCGCATCACGGTGACTCTGAAGCTTGTCGAACACGAGATCATCCTCTTAAACATTGACAGCCATGATGAGGTCTACGGAAATCATTGACGGGAAGAGATAAAGAGAAGGGAAAGGGACGCGATGGAACCACATGTGGAGCAGGTGCATGGCGAATCGTGTTGGCAGACCCCCGGCCCGCAGCCGAACGGCTTGCAGGCAACCGACGCGGGCCTCTGGGTGATCGACCAGCACGACCTCAACGTCTATCTGCTCGATTGGGCGGATGGGCATGTTCTCCGCCAATTCCCGACGGCGACGGAGCATTCCAGCGGCATTACCTTCGATGGCGAGGCGCTCTGGGTCGCCTCGACTTTCACGCCGATCGAACTCTTCCGCTACGCGCTCGACGGCACCGAGTTGCGTCGTCTCCCGACCCCTGGCGCGGGCGCGAGCGGCGCGCATGGGCTGGAATGGATCGACGGCACGCTCTGGGTGACCGTGCCGCCCTCCGCGACGACGTACCAACTCGACCCCGCGACGGGCGTGATCCTCCGGCAGTTTCCCGCACCGGGGAAGCGACCGCACGGTCTCGCGTGGGACGGCGGCCTGCTCTGGGTCGCAGAGACGACCGACCGGACGATCACCGGCTACACGCTGGACGGCACCTCGCGCCGCATCCTCGCGATGGACCCCGGCCCCGCCGAAGGCCCGAACCCACACGGTCTGACATACCACAACGGTGCCTTCTGGTACTGCGACGCCGACACCCGCTGCGTCGGCACGCTCGTCTTCTGACATTCATTCACGGGAGGAGAGGCGATTGCGAATTGCCCATCCAAAGCCTTATCCCCCTTTCTTCTCTGCGCCCCTCTGTATCCTCGGCGCTTCTGCGGTTCATCCCCGTTTTCGTCCCGGCCCCGTCACTTTGCCCTGCGGCCACGGCGGGCGCGGAGCATCCCGACGCAGATGCCCGCGCCGTAGACGAGGCGGAACACGGGGAGGGCACGCACGCTGGGCTGAGCAAGGGCGCGCCATCCCTTGCCGCGTGGGTTGAGCGGGCAGTAGCGCCAGAACGCGGCGCGGGTCTGCGGCACGGCGGCGCTCGCGCCGATCCAGCGGGCCTGACCGTAGACTTCGTGCAGGCGTGACGGGTTCGTGTGCCAGACGACCGCGCCGGGGGCGGCGACCGCCAGCGCGCCGAGCCGCTGCGCGAGGGAGAGATCGTCGTCGTACCCGCCCGCGATGAAGCCGCCCGCGTTGAGGAAGGCGTCACGCCGAATGGCGCGGAAGACGGCCTGCCGGTCGGGGTAATCGTCCGGCAATTTGCGGGTGATCGGCAGACGCTGATTGACGTTCCAGAGGCGCGCCCACCGCTCCTGCGGGTTCGCGACATACTCGGTGGCGTGAAAGGTGCCGACCGCCACGCCCGCCGCGATGGGCGCGACGAGCCGGTCGAGGAAATCCCGCGCGAAGTGCATGTCCGCATCGACGAAGCAGAGTACGTCGCCCGTCGCCACGATCGCGCCCCAGTTCCGCGCCGCGCCGCTCCCCTCGTGCGACTGTTCGAGCAGCGTCACGCCGCCGAAGTGGCGCACGAGCGCCCGCGTGCCGTCCGTCGAGCCATCGTCCACGACGAGGATTTCGTGCGGCGGTTGCGTCTGGTCGAGCAGGGTGGCGAGGCAGCGGTCGATCACCCGCGCCTCGTTGTACGCGGGGATGACGACGGAGATGGCCAGCGGTCGCAACGATTCCATGCCGCGCAGTATACTCGCCGGGTGGAAAGGAGCACGACGATGATGGAGATCAGGGTGCACGATGGGGAGGAGGCGAGCGTCCGACCATTCCTCGATGCCGAGTGGCGGTCGCTCGATCCGAAGCCATGGTTGAGCGGGCGATGCGTCATCCGCGCCGAGCGGGACGGCGCGCTCGTCGGCGTGGCGTCGGGGAGTATCGACGCGGGTGTGGCGCATCTGAGCGAATTGATGGTGGCGGCGGTGGAGCGGAACGGCGGCCTCGGTGCGCGACTGCTCGCGGCCTTCGAGCAATGGGCGATGCAACAGGGAGCGCACAAGATGACGCTCAACACGAGGCACGGTGGCCCGGCGCAACCCTTCTACGAGCGATACGGCTGGCGCATTGGGCACGTGCTGGAGAATCATTACCACCGCAGGGACTACGCGACGATGGTGAAGGAGCCGGGAACCTAACCCCCTCCCCTCTCGACGCGTTACATCATGAAATCTCGGACGCTGGTATACTGGCGATGCAACTTGTTTATATCCCGGCTTCCCCGGACGCCGGAATCGTTGAACCGAGGTGTTGCGTGTCACATTTCTACAGTAATCAGCCAACACCCTATAACCCTGACCCCCCGGCGATGCTCACGCCGGAACAGTTCCGCGAGATCGCGTTCCGGCTCGAAGCCGAGGTCGGGAACCTGATGGTCGGGCAGGAGGAAGTCGTGCGGGCCGTCCTGACGTGCATGATCGCCGGGAGCCACGCGCTCCTCGAGGGCGTGCCGGGCCTGGGCAAGACGATGCTCATCCGCACCTTCTCGGACGCGCTCGATTTGCAGTTCAGCCGCATCCAGTTCACGCCGGATCTGATGCCCGCCGACATTACGGGCACGAACATCCTCGCGGAGAACGAGGCGGGGCGGCGGACATTCCAATTCCAGCCCGGTCCGGTCTTCGCGAACATGATTCTCGCGGACGAGATCAACCGCGCCACACCGAAGACGCAATCCGCCCTGCTCGAAGCGATGCAGGAGCGAACCGTCACCGTCGCGAACACGATCTATCCGATCAACCGACCCTTCTTCGTCCTCGCGACGCAGAACCCGCTGGAGATGGAGGGGACATACCCGTTGCCAGAGGCGCAGTTGGACCGCTTCATGTTTAAGCTCGTTGTTGGCTTCCCGCGCGCCAACGAACTGAGCGAAATCCTCCGCCGCACGACGGGCGGCTTCACCCCGGAGGTGAACACCGTCGCGACGGGGATCGACATCCTCCGCATGGGCGAACTGGCGCGTGAGGTGCCCGTCGGGAGCCACATCAACGACTACGCGGTGCAACTGCTGCTCGCCACGCACCCGGAGCAGGCGAACGCGCCGGACAGCGTCCGCCGCTTCGTGCGGTACGGCTCTAGCCCGCGCGGGGCGCAGGCGATGATCCTCGCCGCGAAGATTCGCGCCCTGCTGTCGGAGCGGCTCAACGTCGCGCATGAGGATGTCCGCGCCGTGGCCTATCCCGCCCTGCGGCACCGCATCATCCTCAACTTCGAGGGCGAGGCGGAGCGGGTCACGACGGACGATGTAATCTCCGACGTGATCGCGGCGGTGCCGGAACTCGTCACCGCCTGACGCTGGTAGGACTAAGGACTAAGGACTAAGGACTAAGGGTGGATGCCCCTTCTTAGTCCTTAGTCCTTAGTCCTTAGTCCTGGGGTTTGGATGATTCGGATTGCGCTGCCAGAGGAAAATGCGCGATGGGATGAGCGCGTCGCGTTCGCGTCTCTGCCGCTGGCGGATTGTTTGCTCGCGCTGTGGATGATTGCGAATGAGCAATCGAGCCTGAGTGACGCGGGCAGGAAGCGACTCGCGGCACTCGCGGATCGGCTGACAATGTCGCAGACGCGGGCGGTCACGGAGCAATTGCGCGACCCATTTCCCCTCGGTATGCTCCTGAAATCCGTCGCGGAACTGCACAATGGCGGTGATATCGCGGCATTCCTCGCAGTGTTACAGGCGCTGCCGGAATACATCATCGTGGGGGACGCGCTGCACGCGGCGGGTGAACTGACCGCAGATGCGCCCCGTGGATTTGGCGTCTGGTTGTCGCTGATAGCCGATGCGGCATGGGCGCGGGATTATCTGCGGCGCTTTATCGCCCCCGCACCCGCCAATCCCGAACGGCTCCTGGCGATCATCGCGCACCCGTCGCAGACGCGGGATCGGTTGATCGACCTCATCCACGATCTTACGGGAACCGTGATTGAACCACTCCTCCCCGAACTCCTCGTCGTTGGCAAGGCAGCGGATGCGCGGCTGCGGGAGGATTTCGCACATAGCCCCGAAGACTTCGCCGCGTCGCGCGTGCCGCTTGAAGTTCGGGCTGGTGTGGTTGAGCGCGCCCTCTTCTGGCCATCCGCGTTCCTCGGCAAAGGGAGCGTGACGATCGTCATTGATGCGCCACCCATGGCGCTCATCGCGTACGGGGCGGATGAGCCATCGCGCGTCACGCCTGTACCCGCGCCGGTTGTCGGCGTGCCGACCGATAGTGCGTCGGCGAACGCGCCGCCGGAGACGTATCAGGATGTCTACCGCCTGCTTGCGGACCCCGTGCGGTGGTCACTCATCCAGTTGCTCGTCGCCGCGCCCCGGTACGGGCAGGAATTGGCGGAATTGCTCAGCCTGAGCATCGCGACGATCTCGCACCACCTCAATGGCCTGAAGAAACTCGACCTCGTGGACATCCGGCGTGAGGAGCACCGCCTCTACTACCACCTCCGTACCGACCGCTTGCGCGCCCTGCTGGCGGGCGCGGAGCGGCATTTATTGCGGTAATATGCGTGCAAAAAGCGTGAGAGTAATTTTCTCAAGGAGGAGATCCACATGATGATGCAAACGCTCACCGCCCTTGTGCATCGGGAGGATGATCTCTATGTGGCGGAATGCCCTGAAGTCGGCACGGTGAGCCAGGGAGAAACGATTGAGAAGGCTGTCGAAAATCTCAAAGAGGCAACCGAACTTTATCTTGAGGAATTTCCGCTCCCTCCTGTTGGTCGTGTTCTGATTACCACATTCGACGCGACCTATGCCTGAACTGCGCCGCGTTTCGGGGGCGGAGACGATTCGCGCCCTCGAAAGACTCGGCTTTATACGTGTTCGGCAACGCGGAAGCCATGTCATCCTTAAGAAAGAAACACCCGATGGCGAGATCGGCTGCGTTGTTCCCCTCCATCGCGAGTTGGCAATTGGTACATTGCGCGGCGTCTTGAAGCAAGCGCACATCTCACCGGACGAATTTCTCGAATCTTTGTAGGCGAAACCGAAAGGCTAATCGATGAACGAGACACCGGAGGATATGGAGCGGTTGCAGGCCCTGCTGGATCGCAGCATCGAGCGGGCGGGCGCGTTCCTGCGCCACTCGTTCGAGATGCCGGAGCATTCGCTCTCGGCGGGGCAACTCGCGCATTATTTGCGGGGCATTCAGAATGTCGCCTTCGCGACTGTGACGGCGAAGGGTGAGCCGCGCGTCGCGCCGATTGGCTCGCTCTTTTACCGGGGTCGATTCCATATCCCGACCGTCGCGACGGCGGCGCGGACACGGATGGTCACGGCACGTCCGTCGATGAGCCTGACCCATTACGTTGGCGACGACCTCGCGATCATCGCGCACGGGAGTGCGACCCTCATCCCCGTCGAGCATCCCGACTTCGCGGCGATCGAGGCGATGCAGCGGGCGGCGAGCGACCAGAGCGTGCGCGATTGGGGTGATGGGGTGTATCTGCGCGTGGAGGCGGAAACACTCGTCACCTTCGCGCGATACCCGGATCAGTTCCCGGCCCAGGAAGTGGTGGCGTAGGCTTCAGCCTGCGTTCCCTGTCCTGCGGAGAGATCGCAGGCTGAATCTGCCCAAAGGGCACCCGGCCACCGATGAAGGAGCGCTTGTGCGAGTATATCGAGAAGCGGAAACGCCGTGGCGATGCGGGCACTGGAATGGGTCGCCGCTTGAAATCCTCGTCTCGCCTGTCACGATGAGCATCCCACAAAGTGAGGCGTACCACTACCACGAATTCCACGAATACTACGTCGTGCTCCGAGGCCGGGCGACGCTCTGCGTAGAAGGGAGTGACGTGCCGCTCGAAGCGGGGATGGTCGTGATGATGCAGCCCGGGGAGAAGCACCGCCTCATCTGGGTTGATCCCGACTACGGCGTGCAGTGGATCGTCGTCAAGGAACGATCCGCGCCGGATGGGAAGATCGTCGTTCCAGAGCCTGATATCCCGAATGGCCCACTGCCCGATGCCTGAGCGGTTCACGTTTGTCGCGGCGGTGCACCTGTTTCTCGTGCGCGCGGACGGCGCGGTGCTGCTTCTGCGGCGGTGCAACACGGGGTACGAGGATGGCAACTGGAGCGTCGTCGCGGGGCACCTCGACGGGGGCGAGGAGGTGAAGACCGCCGCGATTCGTGAGGCGCGCGAGGAGGTCGGTGTCACCATCGACCCTGCGGACCTCGACATTGTCGGTGTGATGCACCGGAAATCGACGGATGAGCGGGTCGATTTCTTCCTCGTTGCGGCGCGATGGGAGGGTGAGGCGCGGAACAGGGAGCCAGACAAGTGCGACGCACTCCAATGGTGCGCGCCCGATCATCTGCCTGCGAACATCGTCCCGTATGTGCGGCGCGCGCTCGACAACTACCGTCAGGGCCGGTGGTTCGACAGTTACGGATGGGAGTAGCCATGTCCGCTGCCGCTGATCTGCTCGGAAACCTTCGACGGGGCATCACCACCACCGGGGAGACCGGGCGCGATGTGTCGGCGTTCCTCGCGCACCACGGCCACGCGCACACGGCGACGCACTGCGTGGCGGTCACCCGCGAGGCGCGACGGATCGCGCGTCTTGTCGGTGCGGACGAGTCGGGCGCGGAGCGGGCGGGCTGGTTTCACGATGTCAGCGCGGTGATCCCGAATGCGGAGCGGATCGACGCCGCGCACGCGCTCGGTGTCGCCGTGCTCCCGGAGGAGGCCGCCTTCCCGATGATTGTTCACCAGAAACTCTCCGCCATGCTCGCGCGTGAACTCTTCGGCGAAGGGGATGCCGCAGTGCTGAGCGCCATCGGCTGCCACACGACGCTGAAGGCCGGGGCGACGATGCTGGACACCGTCGTCTTCGTCGCGGACAAGATCGCGTGGGATCAACCGGGGACGCCCCCCTATCTGGCCGCACTTCTGTCCGCGCTGGACACATCGCTGGATGCGGCGGCGTTTGTCTATCTCCGGTACCTCTGGGAGCGACGCGACACGCTCGGCGTCGTTCATCCGTGGTTCCGGGAGGCATATCGGGAGCGCGTCGCCCGCGTTGATTGACACGCCGCGCGGCGCGGCGGCACAATGCCGGGCAGTGACCGCCTCGGTCACGCGCGGGGGGCAGCCTTAATGCACCGCGCGCCCAATCAGGTTCAAGGGTTGGGGTGGCACGCCGGATTCTAGCGGCGCGCTGGCGAAGGCCCGCAAGGAGTTCCCTGCATGGCACGGGTTCATTTCATTGATGTCACCAATCGGGACGGCGTCCAGACCTCGCGCATCAAACTCTCCAAATTCCAGAAGACCATGGTCAATTTCTACCTGTCGAAACTCGGCGTGTACCAGTCGGAGTTCGGCTTCCCCTTCAGCGATCACGAGTACCACTACCTTCGGGGCAATCTCGCGTTGAAGCGCAAGGGTGCCTTCGGTAACATGACGCTCGAAGGGTGGGTGCGCGCGCTGCGTGGCGACGTGGAGAAGGCGGTCGCCGTCGGTTGCACGGACCTCAACCTCTCGATGAGCACGTCGGATCTGATGCTCCAACTGAAGTTCCGGGGTCGGCTCGACCGCGCCGCCGTGATCCGCGAGATGGAGGAGGCGGTCACGGCGGCGAAGGAGGGCGGCGTGCGCACCATCGGCGTCAACGCGGAGGACGCGAGCCGGACGGACATCGACCAGTTGATCGCCTTCGCGCAGGCGGCGAAGGGAGCGGGCGCGACCCGGTTTCGCTACTGCGACACCCTCGGCTTCGACTCGCCGCGCACGATCTACGACCGCATCACGAGGCTCGCGGAGGCCGTGGGCCTCCCGATCGAGCCGCACTGCCACGATGACCTCGGCATGGCGAACGCGAACAGCGTCTTCGCGGCGCA
>JBBSII010000070.1:0-11281 GCA_038232175.1 Thermomicrobiales bacterium | reverse complement strand
ATGCCGATGAACATCGCCCGCCGCCGCCCCAACTGCCCAAGCGCCATGCCGACCGGCACATCGGCGATGAGCGTCCCGAGGCCCGCCGCCGCGACCGCGAGGCTGGCAAGGCTGAACGAGACGCCGAAACCCTTCGCGAAGATCGGCAGGATCGGGATGAGCATTCCCTGCGCGAAGGAGAGCAGAAAGGTTGGCACATACACGGGCATCACCATCGCGGCCCGCGAGACGTGTGTATCCGCTTTGCCGCTCTGGTTCCCCACGCTCATGCCGGGTAGCATACCCGCACCCTGTTCCGTGTGGGAAGGGCCACGGCCCGGATGCCGGATGCTGCCGCGTACCGCGCCCTCTTTGCGTTGGGTAAAACATCCGTGGCATCCGTCGTGCTGCATCGCGCTCAATGTGTTGCAGCGAGAAGGAGCGGAATATCATGCTGAAATCACTCGGGCGGGTCTGTCTCTCTGGCATCTTCATCATCGCGGGGTCGGAAGCCTTCAGAGCGCCCGGCCCCCGGACACAAATGGTCGAGGGTGCGGGCATCCCGCAGCCGGAAACGGCGGTCAAGGTCAACGGCGCGACGATGGTGATCGGTGGCGCGATGCTCGCGCTCGGCATCATGCCGAAAGTGGCGGCGGGCGCGCTGATCGGCAGCATGATCCCAACCACGCTCGTTGGCCACGCCTTCTGGCAAGAAAAAGACCCGAAGGCGCTCAGTATGCAGCGCGTCCAGTTCCTCAAAAACCTCGGTCTTGTCGGCGGACTGCTCTGGATGCTCGCGGAAGCATCAGAAGAGAAGCGCGCAAAGAACCACGTCGAGATCGAACCCTTGCCGGTGTAAACTGCGGCATAGAGGATCACAAATAAGAAATAGCTACTGTTCAAGGGCGAAGGGCACGGAGAACTTTCTGGAAGGCTATGGTGTACTTTTCAGACTCTTGCCACCCCCGAAAGTCAGTTGCCTTTTTTGCTATGACTGCGACGCGGTATTCGTGTTGCCACCCGTGGCGGAGATAGTCGTCGAGTGTGATTGGCTGGAGGATAGTTTCCTGCTCCTGTTGTTCGCGATCAAGGGTGAGGCCAATCTCGCGTAGTACTGCCTCGCTCTTAAGAGAATACTCCGAACATATGACGATTACCCTGTCGCGTTGTTGCAAGCTATGAGTAATATCGTCCCACATCACTTCGCCGTCACGAGAATCCTCTTCCCATAGCCACGTATGGACGCGGTGTTGTTCTAGATCATCACGGAGGCGCTGTGCGAATCCTATATCGTGCGTATTGTAGCTAATGAAGCACGTCAAATACTCGGAAGGGAAAAGCGTTTTCATCTCTGTTATGAAATCATTGGGAACGCCAGCACTACGCAAGAATGGCCGGGATATCCGACCCTGAGACCGATAAAGCGTATCTATTCCAATTGTTACCATGTTTGCATTGACGTCATCAAGACCGATGGCAGTACTAAGATCAACTGCAGCGAAGGTTGCCCCGCCCAAGTCGCTCTTCGTGAAATCTGTTTCCCAAAGGTCAGCTTGCCGGAAGAATGTGCCTGTTAGATTTGCCTTGATGAACTTTGCTCGCCCTAACACCGATAGATAAAACTCGACCCCACCGAGATTCGCACCTGTAAGATCAGCACCGGACAGATGCACCCCACTCAGATTCATGCCCGATAAGTTTGCCTTAGCAAGATCGCTGTTATATAGACGTATACTGCGCAGGTCATACCCACGCAAGT
This sequence comes from Thermomicrobiales bacterium, assembly GCA_038232175.1. GTDB lineage: Bacteria > Chloroflexota > Chloroflexia > Thermomicrobiales > JALYUS01 > JALYUS01. Next base: position 9,543 of record JBBSII010000070.1, on the reverse strand, counting down.
CGCGGTCGTGAAGGTCAAGACCTCGGAGATCGGGTGCCCAAGGGACGCTGGCGCGGCGCATTGCCGTACGCCACTGATTCCATTCTTCGGTGCCTTTGTTGAAAATGCGAACGTGTTCTTCGTTCGCCACTTTCTGCGTTTCCACACAGATTACTCCTTACCATGCCGAATAATCGAGACTCTTGAATCATCAGGAATACTTGTCGAATTGGGATGGATTAGCAACCGTTCGAGCACAACCACCACCCCGTCATCTTCATTCGTCGCAGTCACCTCATCCACGGCTGTGAGGACATCCGGGTGTGCATTGGCGACGGCGACGCTGCGCCCGGCCCACGCGAGCATCGGGAGATCATTGAGCATGTCACCGAAGGCGATCACCTCGGCGGGCGCGATGCCGAAGCGGTCGCAGAGATGGGCGAGCGCGGACGCCTTCGTGATCCCGCTCGCGCTCACCTCGATGAAGGGCGCGCCCGAGTGCGTCACCGTCGCGGCATCACCGGTGACCGCATGGACGGCGGCGAGGAGATCGGGCAGCGGCATCGTCGGGTGGCGGACAATCAACTTCGTCACGCCCGCCGTGCAGAGCGCGTGCGCGTCGCCGGTGAGCGGCGTTTCGTCCTCCAGAACCGCGCTAATCGTCGCGTACGCCGGTTCGTGCCCGAACTCCATCCCGCGCTCCGTCGCGAAGCAGACGTTCGGGATGGTGGCGCGGATCGCCGCGACGAGCCGCTGCGCGACCTCCCCCGGCATCACGTCGTGATGCACGATCTCGCCCGTCGCGAGATCGAGGACGATGCCACCGTTGCAGCAGATCGCAAGCCCGTCAATGCCGACTTCCCGCGCGACGATGCGCGCCCGGCGCGGCGGCCTCCCCGTGACGAGCGCGACGATCATTCCCCGCTCCCGCACCCGCCGCAACACACCCACCGTCCGCTCCGACACGGTTTTGTCCGCGCGCAGCAGCGTCCCATCAAGGTCGGTCGCGACGAGACGAAATGCCGTCTCAATCACCGCTTGCCGCGCTTGGGGGAACCGGCGCTTTCTTTGGCGCGCTCGTGAAACTCCGCGAGTTTGGAGAGGGCTTCGATGGGCGTCAGGCTGTACGGGTCGAGCGCGGCGATGGCGCGGGCGATCTCGTCGGCGGGCGAGAAGAGCGTCAGTTGCATGTTCATGTTCATGTTCATCGACGCGCCGCCGTTCGATGGGTCCCCGGCGGTGGCGAGCGAATCGGCGGGCAGGCCGGGCTTCGGCTTCGACTCGAAGTTCGCCAGCAGTTCCTCCGCGCGCTGCACGACCGCCTTCGGCACGCCCGCCAGCCGCGCGACGTGGATGCCGTAACTGCGATCCGCGCCACCGGGCACGACGCGATGGAGGAACGCCACGTTGTCGCCGTCCTCGCGCACGTCCACCTTCGCGTTGCGGACGCGGGGCAGCACATCCGCAAGCGCGGTCAACTCGTGGTAGTGCGTGGCAAAGAGCGTCTTCGGGCGGCACGTCGGGTGATGGTGCAGGTACTCCAGCGTCGCCTGCGCGATGGCGAGGCCGTCGTACGTGCTCGTGCCACGCCCGATCTCGTCCAGCACGACGAGCGAACGGGGCGTCGCGGCGTGGAGGATCGCGGCGGTCTCCGTCATCTCAACCATGAACGTGCTCTGCCCCGTCGCGATGTCGTCCTGCGCGCCGACGCGGGTGAAGATGCGATCGACGAGGCCGATGTGCGCCGACTTGGCGGGCACGAACGAGCCGATCTGCGCCAGCAGCACGATCAGCGCGACCTGCCGGAGGTACGTGCTCTTGCCCGCCATGTTCGGCCCGGTGATGACGAGGATGTACGACTCGTCGTCGAAGTGCACGTCGTTCGGCACGAACCCCGTCTCGCCCCCCTCGGTCAGCATCACCTCGACGACCGGGTGCCGCCCGTCGGCGATCTCCAGCACATCGCCGTCGTCGAGCGTCGGGCGGGCGTACCCCCGGAAGGCGGCGACCTCGCCGAGCGAGGCGAAGACGTCCAGATGGGCGAGCGACTCCGCGACCGTCCGCAGGCGGTCGCCCGCACCGCTGAGGTGCGCCAGCAGGCCGCGATACGCCGCCGTCTCCAACTCCGAGATGCGCTCCTCCGCCGTCAGGATAATGGACTCGGCCTCCTTCAAGTCGGGCGTGATGTACCGCTCCGCGTTGACGAGCGTCTGCTTGCGCAGGTACTCGGGCGGGACATTGGCGACGTGCGCGTTGGTGATTTCGAGGAAGTAGCCGAAGACCTTGTTGAAGCCGACCTTCAGCCCCTTGATGCCCGTCCGCTCGCGCTCGGTCGTCTCCAGCGTGGCGATCCACGCGCGCTTCCCGTCCACCGTCGTGCGGAGTTCATCGAGGTCGGGCGCGTAGCCGGGGCGAATGACGGGGTGCGTGCCGAGCGCGGCGGGCGGGTCGTCCACCAGCGCATCGCGGATGAGCGCGACGAGGTCGGCGCACTCCGGCAGGCGGGCGAGCAGCGGGCGCACGGGCGCGAGACGGGCCGTGGCGGGCTCCGCGTTCATGCCAATTGGGGGGCGCGCGATCACCTCGCGGATCAGCGGCAGTGCGTCCACCGAGCGGGCGAGGTGCACGAGTTCGCGCGGCCCCGCGATCCCCTGCAAGGCGCGGTTCGTCAGCCGCTCGATGTCCGCGACCTGCTTGAGCGCGTCCCGCAGTTCGGCGCGCAGCAGCCCCTCGCGATGGAAAAAGGCGACCGCCTCCTGCCGCGCGTGGAGCCGGTGCAAATCGACGAGCGGCTGCATCACCCAGCGGCGCAGCAACCGCTGCCCCATCGGCGTTTTCGTCTGATTGAGGACGGAGAAAAGCGACTTGCGCGCGTCGCCCCGCCCGCTCTCGGTCAGTTCGAGGTTGCGGCGGGTCTGCGCGTCCAGCGTCATCGTCGTCGCGGTGCTGTAGACGGTGATGCGGCCCATCTGCGCCAGCGCCTTCGACTGCGTCTCCTCGAGGTAGCCGACGACCGCCCCAGCGGCGCGCGTCGCCAGCGGCAGCGGCGCGAGGCCGAGGCCCTCCAGCGTGCCAACCTGAAAGTGCGCCTCAAGCGCCTCCTCCGCGCGGTCCTGCCGCCAGCGGTGCGGCGCGACGGGCGTAAGGATCGTCCCCTTCGGCAACCACGGCGGGCGCGGCGGGGCGGGTTCGCCGTGTCGGTATTCCAGCGGCAGGAGCGTCTCGGCGGGCTGGATGCGGAGCAATTCGCGGCTCAGCGCGTCCCCGTCGCCCAACTCGGCGCAGGCGAACTCGCCCGTCGTGATGTCCGCGTAGGCGATGCCGCAGCGGCCGGAGCGCTCGTCCATGATGCACGCGGCGAGGTAGTTGTTCACGCCTGCGTCGAGCATCCCCGGCTCGACAATCGTGCCCGGCGTGACGACGCGCGTCACCTTGCGCTCGACGGGCACGCGGCCGTTCGGCTCCTCCATCTGCTCGCAGACCGCGACGCGATACCCCGCCGCGACGAGCCGCGCGATGTACGACTCCGCCGCGTGGACGGGCACACCCGCCATCGGGATGCGCTCGCCTTTGCCCATGTCCCGGCCCGTCAGGGTCACTTCGAGCACGCGGTTGAGCGTGATCGCGTCCTCGTCGAACGTCTCGTAAAAATCCCCGAGGTGGAAGAAAAGGATCACATCGGGGTACTGCTGCTTGATGCCGAGATACTGCTTGCGGAGTGGGCTAACTGAACTGACCACGCACGTCCTCCCCCTCGTCCTGTAGGACCTCAGTATAGCAGGCTACGGGACAGGAATTCCCCTTGCGTTATCGTCGATACTATGGGTGAGAGACAATGCGACGGGTATTCCTACCGAGTGGCCGCGTCTGCGTGGCACCATTCGTGCCCATGGCGGTATATACTGACCGGGCGCGTGAGGAAGATGAAAGAAGGAGTGTAGCCGTGAGTTACGGGTCGCAAGCAGGGTACGGAAACCAGAACCTCCAACTGGGGATGCCCGTGCATTCGGACAATGGCTGGAGCGGCACGATCACCGAGGTCATCCCCGCCGCGCCCGGTTACGAGGGCGCGGTTCGTGTCGCGTGGAACGGCGACGGCACCACGCTCGTCGGGCTTTCCGTCTTCACGGTGGAGAACGGGCAGGCGATCATCCGCACGCAGCCCGCGCCACAACAGCCCATCGAGCAGGCCGCGCCGATCGTGAACCAGCCGATCGTCAGCGAGCCGATGACGGCGGACGACGATCAGACCCGCCTTGTGGCCCCCGTCCGCAACGACCCGTCGCACGTTAACCCGTACGTCACCGACGCACCGCTCGTGACGCGCGAGGAATCGCCGATCCATCCAACGCATGGCGGCCAGGTGCACGATGGGGACGCGACGTACATCCCGCCGGTCCCACGACAACAAGCCGCCGATGTGGCCGACGCCGACCTCGACATGACCTACATCCCGCCCGTGCCGCGTCAGGAATCCGCGAGCGTGGCGCCCCCCGATCTCGACGCGACATTCGTTCCACCCGTGCCACGAAGCACCACGGCCTTGCCCGAGGTGAGCACGCACGGGGAGTACGGGGCGGAGCCGGAGACGCTCATCCCGCGCGCGCCCGCACCGTCCGCGCCAGACATGCCGACAGGGGTGATGACCGGTATTCCCGCCCGCTCGCCCGCCGCGCACGAAACAGATGTGATGGACGCGGGCGAGCAGGAAGTGACCGTCCCGATCATCGAGGAGCAGGTCGAGGCGCACCCGGAATGGCGCGATGCGGGTTCCGTCACCGTGCGGACGGTGATGGAGGAAGTGCCGCACACGATCACGCGGGAGACGCAGCGCGAGGAACTCTTCGTGGAGCGCGTCGCGGTCGGTCGGGAACTCGCGGTGGGCGAGGAAGTCGCCCCGCGCGAGGAGGGCGACACGTACATCATCCCGGTCGTGGTTGAGGAGGCCGTTGTCGTCATGCGGCGCATGCTCACCGAGGAGTTGCGGATCACGAAGCGCGTCATCCCCACGACCCAGACGGTGCAGGCCGTCACACGCAAGGAGCGCATCGAGATCGACGCGGGCACGCTGGCTGACCGTGTCCACGACGGCACTGGCACCGATGCCGCGACCGACATGCCCCAAGCGCCACGGACGGAATACCCATCCTGACGCACGCGGATTGGGTGTGGCTCAGTTTGAATTCGTCTGGTGCCGTACGGTAAAGCGGAGCGGCACAGAAGGCGTTAGCGGCGCGTCAGGGAAGAAGCGCGGATGATAGCATACGGTATACCAGGAGTTTTCTTCTCTAGGTGGCCGCCTCATAGCCGGAGTTCTGATCATCGGTGTCATTGTCTTATTCCTCAGTTTCAAGGGCGACGATCATTCGTCGCCCTTATGTGTTTGTCACGGACAAAGGCTTGTGCCTGATACGTCAAATCCCACCCAGCCCATTTCCAACTGAGCCACTACCAATCCCCCGTGACTACTGCACGATACGGTCTATGGAATTGTTACCGTACATGAGATGATTGCATCTCTGTTGGCACGCTATTTGCCGTATCTCCTTCGACGAAATGGTATCGGAGGCGATACCAGCGTACGAGACGCTTGAGACGGCTGAATCTCAAGCGACAAGGAGGTTTCAACCGATGACTCTGGGACGCAGCGACTACGACCGCACCGACATGGGTGCCGGCAACTACGCGGACCGGCTCGTCGCCGGTGCGGATGTTTACGGCGCGGACGACGAGAAAATCGGCACGATCGCCGATATTGGTCAAAACTACTTCCTTGTGCAGAAGGGCTGGCTCTTCATCAAGGACCTCTACCTGCCGATGAGCGCGATCGCGCGGATGGACGCAGATCGGGTCTACCTGAGCGTGACCAAGCAGGAAGCGGAGATGATGGGCCGGGACGAACTCCCTGGCACCGACGATGCATGGTACGGCACGCAGGACACGATGGCGACGACCGACCGCACGATGGGTGCTGGCCGTACGACAGGAACGGCTTACGCCGACAATGATGTCGATATGACGACGAACCGCGCGGCGATGGGCACGGGGGCCACGACAGACCGCGAAGTGCGGCGCGATACGAATTATCGCCAGGGCGAGAATGTCAGCGTCCCGGTCGTCGAGGAGCAGCTGAAGGCAGGTGTCCGCGAGACGGAAGCTGGCCGCGCGAGCATCACGAAGAACGTCGTCGAGGAGCAGAAGACCATCGACGTACCCGTTGAGCGTGAGGAAGTCTACGTCACCGAGCGCGCCGTCAACCGTGCCGCGACGCAGGACGATCTCGGCATGATGGATCGCGACATCGAGATCCCGCTGCGCGAGCAGGAGGTCGTCACGCAGAAGGAAGCGATGGTGACGGGTGAGGTCAATGTCCGCAAGGAAGTCAAGCGCGACACCGAGCGCGTGACGGACACGGTGCGCCGCGAAGAGGTGCATGTGGAAGACCCGAATAACCCGCGTGTCCATGTCGAGGGCGAGCGCGGCATGACGGGCCGCACGAGCACGGAGCGCGACATGTCCGGCATGTCGGGTACGTCGGGTAACACGCGCAAGAACGACGAGGGCATCATCGACCGGGCAAAGGATGCGGTTCGCGAGGGCGAGGATAAGTTCCGCAATCGCTAGCACATCCTCATGAACGGACGAGCGGGGCGCCTTCGGGCGCCTCGTTCCTTTTTCCGGTTTCCGGCTGGCACCGATATTGCTCACGATTGATTGTCGATCCATGCGTATTCCCCAACAAGGAGTGATCCCTATGAGCACGACAAGTGAGCCGCCTCTCGGGACAAGCGATGCATTCCGCCATGACGATCCGGACGAGGCAATGGAGGAGGGCCAGGTGAATCCAACCCTCGGCGAGCAGCAACGGACGCTCGCGGGCGCGCCGCGCAGCCTCGAAGAGAAGGCCGAGGAGATCGTCAAGCGTGAGCAGGGCGTGAACTCATTCGCCCACGCGGACGAGACCGACGCGATGATCGAGCCGCCCAGTGTCAACGATGGAGGGGGCAACGATCGGACGGAGACGGGCAATGTCTTCACCGATGCGGTCGCCAATGCGTTTCGCGGCGCGAAGCGGAATGACGACGACGAGACTCCCCGCTAGCGTCGGCAATCCCCCTCCACTGTGGCTATGCATGGGGAGGGGGACTTTTTTGTGCGGTGAGGGCTGGCGCAACTGCGCGTCGCACAGTACCCTATGGGACGAACAGATGCGATGCGTCAGCGACGGAGGAGAGCAGACAGATGGCCAGTTCCGCGCAGATCGGGCAAAACGCGAGTGTCGTCGATTCGAGCGGTCGCGCGATCGGCCGCGTGATTGCCGTTGAATACAAACACATCGTCGTCGAGCAGGGGTTCCTCTTCACCCGCACGCTCTTTGTTCCGACGAGCGCGATTGCCAGTGTGGAAGGCGCGACAGCAGACAATCCGGGCCGCGTGCGCCTGAATATCACGGGGAAGAAAGCCGCAGAGATCGGCAAGAACAACACCTCCAGGGAAGAACTCGACTCCATCGGCACCGCCACCGGCAAATCGCCTTTCGCGAAGCAAGGCCCGACCGCCACCGCTGGCCTCGACCCGAAACGCCACACGGCGGACGATTTCTCCGCCCCGTCATCGTACGGCGACCCCTACTACGGCGGCGATCAGGTTGCGGCGGATGTTGCCCGTGAGGGCGTCCCTACCCTGCACGGCAACGCCCCCGACGCGCAGACCGTCTATGAGCAGGCACAGATCGCCCGCCGCCCGGTAAAGAAGTAGAACAACTCAGGTGGCCGTGGGCTTCAGCCTGCGTAATTGGGACGATTTCCCCAGGGGTGGCGGGCTTCAGTCTGCCTCTCACGGCAGGCTAAAGCACGCCACCACCCGGTTTCTCTCGCAAACTGCGTAACTTCTAACGCTATCGTTCGATCCCCGCGACATGAACGGACGTGCCCGATTCGAGGGAAAAGTCGTTGGCCGCATTGCCACGCCGCACCGCAACTTCGAGGTAGCCGTGGCTCCCGATGAGTGCGAGTGGCACACCTTCCGGCACGATGCCGTACGTCGTCACATAGGGTAGGGTCGTGAGGCCATCACAGGCGATCACGACCCCCGATGTGCCGGGTGGGGGCAGCGCATCCGCAGGGATATTCGTCACGCAATTGCCGAAGCTATCGACGTAGATGATCTCGCCACGAACGACACCCGCTTCCACGTGATACGTCGGCAACAGCAGCCGCTCCGGGGCATCGAGCCGGTCGCCGAGATGCGAGAGGTGCGTGCCGTTCACGAGATGGGCGGCGGCGGGGGCGAAGATGTCGCGGCCATGGAACGTCGGGGAGACCGTGCGGGCGCGCCAATAATCCGCGTTCGTCAGCGCCACGGCACGCCAACTCAACCCCTCGCGCTCGGCGGCATCGAGGATGTGGCTGAACAGCCCATTGTCCGGCCCGACAAAATATTGCCCATCGACCTCCAGCGCAATCGGTCGTCGATCCGTCCCGACGCCAGGGTCCACCACGACCACATGCGCGGTGCCATCGGGGTAGACCCGCCAGATATCCGCGATCACGAACGCTGCCTGGATGATCGAGTGGCGACTGATCGCGTGGGTGACATCGATAATCGTCACGCGCAGCGCGGTGCTGAGGATCGTCCCCTTCATCTGCGCGACGTAACTGTCGCGCACCCCGAAGTCTGTTGTTAGCGTGATGATGCCGCCAGCGTGCATAAAAAGAAGAGTGCCCTTCTCCACGCCTCATGAAATGGCACAGCGTGGTACGGGAGTATCGCATGCGGTGGAGCGCGGGCGCAACGAAGGAGGCCCACGTCGTTATCGCGAACGCTGCTCGTACTGCCAGTGGCCCCCGCTCACAGCGTCCGCCTCAGCAACCGATGGCGAGGATGAGGGAGACACTGCCGGTGCGCATCTCACGGATATGCTGCACCGTGCCGAAGATGTGCTGCCCGTCACGGGTTTCAAGCATGACCGTATCGCCGAGAGTGTAGGGGCGTTGCGGCTCGGAGATGAAGCACCGACCGCGCAGAGGCCGCAGTGCGCCCGCGTCCACCAGATCGTTCTCTTGACGGTACAAGCGATAAATTACGTCGTGATCGCGGGGCGCGAGCACCTGCGTCCCCCACACGTCCCAGATGACGCCCGCGATGCCATCGAGTTCCGTACCCACCACGATGACGCCTTCCTTCATGCGATGCTGCGGTACGGCATGATGCGAGGAGCGATAATGATCGTGCATCGGTGTCCCATCGCTCGTATTTCCAAAATCGGCGTATCGGACGTTCGTTGTACGCCAATAATCCCCTACAGTTCATCCGTCTGTATAAACGGGGATGTTCGACAATTGTGATGCAGTGTCCAAAAATTGTTAGAAACTTATGCAAACGAAAAGGCGCGGCCGGGGGTCGCGCCGTGGGGTGGTCGGGTGGTGTGTGGGGTCAGCGGGTCTTGCGGGGGTCGAGGGCGTCGCGCAGCCCGTCGCCGATGAAGTTGATACTCAGCACCGTCAGGAAGATCATTGCCCCCGGTCCCGCCGCCATCCACCACGCGATGTCCAGAAAGTCTCT
>JBBSII010000069.1:0-11298 GCA_038232175.1 Thermomicrobiales bacterium | reverse complement strand
TGGAGCGGATCATTTCTTCTCCGAGAAACTGGCTGACCCTGAGACGGGCGAGTCGTTCGAGGAGCTGGAGCCGCGCGCCTTCTCGTTCAACAGCCCGCACGGCGCGTGCCCGCACTGCTCCGGCCTCGGGACGGTGATGGAGTTCGACCCCGATCTGATCATCCCGAATCGCGACCTGACGCTCGGTGAGGGAGCAATCCAACCCTGGGTGCGGACGACGCAGGGCGGGCAGGGGTACTACCTGCAAATCCTCCAGGCGCTCGCGGAGCGGCACGGGTTCCGGGTCAACGACCCCGTGCGGAACTTCGCGCCGGAGCATTTGGCTGTTCTGCTCTATGGCAACAACGGCGAATACTTCCCCGTGAAGTATCAGACGGGAACCGGGAAGGCGCGGACCTACGACACGACCTTCGAGGGCGTGATCCCGAATCTGAAGCGGCGATACAAGGAGACGAGTTCCGATCATGTGCGCCAGGAGATCGAGCGGTACATGGGTGCGAAGCCCTGCCCGGTCTGCAAGGGCAAGCGACTGAAGCCCGAATCGCTCGCCGTCACGATCGCCGGGTACAACCTGACCGATGTGACGGAAATGACCGTGCGCGACGCGCAAACCTTCTTCGATGCGCTGGCGAACCGGGGGCGACTCGATGGGCCGCAGCACGAAACGTACGTTGTCGGCGTCGCGGGCAAGGATGCGGTGAAGATTCTCCTGTCCGACGACGAGCTCCGGCTCTCGGATCGCGAGCAGATCATCGCGAAGCAGATCTTCAAGGAGATCCGGGAGCGGCTCGGCTTCCTCGTCGATGTCGGCCTCGATTACCTGTCGCTCAATCGCGCGGCGGCGACGCTCTCCGGCGGCGAGGCGCAGCGCATCCGGCTCGCGACGCAGATCGGGTCCAGCCTGATGGGCGTCATCTACATCCTCGATGAGCCGAGCATCGGCCTCCATCAGCGGGATAATGCCCGCCTCATCAACACGCTCGTGCGCCTGCGCGATCAGGGGAACACGCTGATCGTCGTCGAGCACGACGAGGAGACGATGCGCACGGCGGACTGGATCGTCGATATTGGCCCCGGCGCGGGCGAGCATGGCGGGCACGTCGTCGCGCAGGGCACCGCCGAGGAGATCAGCGCGAACCCGGCGAGCATCACCGGCCAGTTCCTCAGCGGGCGGCGGAGCATCCCAATCCCCGCGAAGCGGCGGCGCGGCAACGGCAAGTCGCTCCACCTCAAGGGTGCGCGCGGCAACAACCTGAAGAACCTCGATGTGCGCTTCCCGCTCGGCACCTTCACCGTGGTGACGGGCGTCTCCGGCTCCGGCAAGAGCACGCTAATCACGGACACGCTGTATCGCCGCCTCGCGCAGCACATCTACCACAGCAAGGAGCGACCGGACGCCTTCGACGCGCTTCTCGGCATGGAGCATCTCGACAAGGTGATCGACATCGACCAAAGCCCAATCGGGCGCACGCCGCGCTCGAACCCCGCGACGTACACCGGGTTGTTCGCGCCGATCCGTGACCTCTTCGCGTCACTGCCGGAGGCGAAGTTGCGCGGGTACAAGCCGGGGCGATTCTCGTTCAACGTTAAGGGCGGGCGGTGCGAGGCGTGCGGCGGCGACGGCATCATCCAGATCGAAATGCAGTTCCTGCCCGATGTCTATGTGCCGTGCGAGGTCTGCCACGGGTCGCGCTACAACCGCGAGACGCTGGAAGTGAAGTATCGCGGCAAGAGCATCGCGGATGTGCTCGACATGACGGTGGACGAGGCGCTGGCGATGCTCGGCAATGTGCCGCAGATCGCGAACAAACTCCAGACGATCACGGATGTTGGCCTCGGCTACATCCACCTCGGTCAGTCCTCGACGACGCTCTCCGGTGGCGAGGCGCAGCGCGTCAAACTGGCGACGGAACTCTCGCGCCGCGCGACGGGCAAGACGATGTACATTCTGGACGAGCCGACGACGGGGCTGCACTTCGCGGATGTGGAGCGGCTGCTTGAGGTCTTGCAGCGGCTCGTGGAGACCGGCAACACGGTCCTCGTGATCGAGCATAACCTCGATGTGATCAAGACCGCAGACTGGGTGATTGACCTCGGCCCGGAGGGCGGCGACAAGGGTGGCGAGATCATCGCGCAGGGTACACCGGAGCAGGTGGCGGAGGTTCCACAGTCGCACACCGGCCACTTCCTGCGGCGGCTGACGTACGCGCATCGCGGCGAACCGGCGGGCGTCGCCGCGATGTAACCGCACCATTGCGCGTGTGCCGTGTTACACTGCGCCTTCGGTACGCGCCTGCACATGCCCGGTCGGCATGGATGGTGGATATGCAGATGGGAGTTGTGCCAATGGCGGCGTTCTCACCCCAGTTTCTCGAAGCGCAAAAGGCGACATTGATGGAGGAGCGCGAGCGGTTTCAGAGCGAAATCCGCGCGATCGACCTCGAACTGATCCGTCTCGGCCAGTCACAGAGCGACGAAGGCTCCGGTGTGGGCAATCACATGGCGGACGAGGGGAGCGACGCGCAGGAGCAGGAGAACGACCTCGCGGTGCGCGCGAATGTCGAGGTGATGCTCGCGGAAGTGCAGCACGCGCTGACGAAGTTCGACGACGGCACATACGGCATCTGCGAGGATACCGGCCAGCCGATCAACACCGCGCGGCTCGAAGCGTTGCCGTATGCGCGGTACACCGTGCAGGCGCAGGAAAAGCGTGAGACGGCGGGGACGTACCGACCGCTGCCGAGCATTCGCTAGCAGATGGTGGCGGAACGCTCGGAGACGCCGCGCGACCTTGCCCGGCCCGCGCGCCGGTTCGATCCCTGGCCGATCATCGTCGCGGCGATCGCGGTCGTGCTCGATCAGATCACGAAAGCGCTGGTAATCGGCGCGTTCGATGCGCCGGGGGCGAGTGGCTCGAAGGTCATCATCCCGCATGTGCTCGAGTTCCGGCACGACATCAATACGGGGGCGGCATTCAGTCTCTTCCAGGGGCGCAGCACGACGCTGCTGCTGATCGGGCTGATCGTCATTGGCGTGCTGATCTTCTATTACCGCGCCCTGCCGCAGGGGAAGCGCGTGTTGCAGATCGCGGTCGGCGCGGTGCTCGGTGGCGCGGTCGGCAATATCATCGACCGCGTCCGCCTCGGCCATGTGACGGACTGGATTCACATCACGCACTATCCGACGTTCAATATCGCGGACAGTTGCATCACGCTGGGAATGTTCACCCTCGCGGGGTACCTCCTCTTTTTCGACCGCGCCGCGCGTAACGATGCGTGACGATGCCGGACGAGCGCGCGATACATGCGCTGGTCGTCGCGCCGGAGCGTGCGGGCGAGCGCCTGGACCGCTTTCTCGCCGGTGAACTGCCCCAGTACACGCGCGCGTACCTCCAATCCCGCATCGACGCGGGGGAGGTGATCGTCGATGGTCGGATGCGCAAGGCGAGTTATCGCCTTCATGGTGACGAGAAAATCACCGTCACCATCCCGCCCGTCGCCGCCACGCAACTGATTCCCGAACCGATGCAACTGAACATCGTGTATGAGGATGCGGACGCCATCGTGCTCGACAAACCGGCGGGTGTCGTCGTCCATCCCGGCGCGGGTAACTGGACGGGGACGCTCGTGCACGGCATCCTCGCGCACGCGCCGGACGTGCGCACGAACGACGAGGTGCGCCCCGGCATCGTCCACCGCCTCGATAAGGAGACCTCCGGCCTGCTGATTGTCGCGAAGCACGACGCGGCGCGGGAGTTCCTCGCGGCGCAACTGCGCGACCGCACAGCGCGGAAGATGTACGTCGCGCTCATCCACGGCGCGGTCACGTCCTCCGTGACCGTCGATGCGCCGATTGGGCGCGACCCGACGCACCGGACGCGCATGGCCGTCGTCGCTACCGGTCGGCACGCCCGCAGCGTCCTGCGTCCAGTCGAGCGCGTGCCGGGATACACGCTGCTGCATATTGATTTGCACACGGGCCGGACGCATCAGATTCGCGTGCACTGCGCGCACATCGGGCATCCCGTCGCGGGGGATCGCGTCTACGCGGGGCGGCGCGTTGTGCCGCGCGGCCTGACCCGGCAATTCCTCCACGCCGCGCTGCTCGAAATCACGCTGCCCAACGGCACGCGGTCCATCTTCGAGAGTCCGCTGCCCGCCGATTTGCAGGATGTGCTGAACCTGCTGCGCCGCGACGGTTCTTGACCTATACTGCGGCAATGAAACGAACTTCACTCGTGAGGCGGTCACGCTCGCTCGTTGGCGGCGCGGGGTATCGCATCTGTCGGCGGATGTACGCGGCGGCGGTGCGGGCGGTGGACCCGTGCGCCGCGACGACCCGCGCCTTGCAGTGGCAGGGCGACACCCTCCGTGTCGCGGATACGACCATCGACCTCACGACGGTTGGTAACATCTTTGTCGTCGGCTTCGGCAAGGCGGCGGCGGTGATGGCGCAGGGCGTCGAATCGGTGCTTGGCGATCGGATCACCGCCGGTCTCGTCGTCACGAAGTACGGCCACGCCTTACCGACGCAAACGATTCGCGTGCTCGAGGCCGCGCACCCGACGCCCGATGCCGCGAGCGTCGATGCGTCCGCGCGGATCGTGGCGATGATCGATGATTGCGCCGCTACCGACCTCGTCATTTGCCTCGTATCCGGTGGCGGGTCTGCGGTCTTTGAGCAGCCCGTTGCGGGCATCACGCTGGAAGATATGCAGGAGACGACGCAGCAACTGCTCCATGCGGGCGCGCCGATCACGGCCCTTAACACGGTGCGCAAGCACCTCTCCGCCGTCAAAGGTGGGCAACTCGCGCGCCGTGCCGCGCCCGCGACACTCGTCGCGCTGCTGCTCTCGGATGTCGTCGGCGACGCGCTCGATGTGATCGCCTCCGGCCCAACGGTCCCCGATTCGACAACATTCGCGGACGCCATCGCCGTGCTCCGTCAGTATGGTGTGCACGGGACGATCCCCGCCCCCGCCCGTGATTACCTGGCAGCCGGGGCGCGCGGCGAGCGACCGGAGACGCCGAAGCCTGGCGACCCAATCTTCGAGACGACGCACACGAAGGTGATCGCGAACGGGCAAGCGGCGCTTGATGCTGCGGCGCGCGTCAGCGAGGCGATGGGATTGCGGACGTTGATCCTGTCGAGCAGCCTCGAAGGGGAGGCGCGCGACGTGGCGCGCATGTGGAGCAGTGTCGCGCTCCAGGTGCGGCGATACGCGCAACCGCTTTCGCCGCCCTGCTGCATCCTCGCCGGGGGCGAGACGACGGTGACGGTGAAGGGCGATGGCATCGGGGGACGGAATTCGGAGTTCGCCCTCGCGGCGACCTGCCTCATCGGTGATGCGCGTGGCATCGTCGTTGCGTCATTGGCGACGGACGGTGGCGATGGTCCGACCGATGCCGCCGGTGCGGTCGCCACATCCGCGACGCTCGCACTGGCGCGTGGGCACGGGCGCGACGCGGCGCGTATGCTGGC
The DNA here is from genome assembly GCA_038232175.1 of Thermomicrobiales bacterium. GTDB lineage: Bacteria > Chloroflexota > Chloroflexia > Thermomicrobiales > JALYUS01 > JALYUS01. Next base: position 5,817 of record JBBSII010000069.1, on the reverse strand, counting down.
ACGGAACGATGCCCACACCTTCTTCGCCGCCGTCGGCGGGCTTGTGCGTCCGGGGCCGACCGGGACGAATGTCAACGACCTGATGATTGCTCTCATCGAGTAGCGATGCTATTCTCCCGGCGATGGTGTTTGTGAAGCGATGCACGAAGCACGAACAGAGGGGGCTGCTGCCATGGCGCGGATGGTCGATAGGCAAGCGGAGACCGCACCGGCCGCGTCATCGCCGCCCACCCCACTGTGGATCGACTGCGACCTGACGCGCATGGTGCTGACGCAGTTCATCGCGGAGGAGATCGGCAAGTTCGGGCTGAAGCGCGCCGTCGTCGGCGTCAGTGGCGGGCTTGATTCGGCACTGGTCGTCAACCTCGCCGCGCGGGCGTTGGGGCCGGAGAATGTCCTCGCGGTGCTGATGCCGTACCGCATGAGCAACCCGGAGAGTTTCGATCACGGCAGGCTCTGCGTCGAGGAACTTGGCGTGGCGTACCGGAAAATCCCGATCACGCCGCAGGTTGACCCCTACTTCGAGCAGTTCCCGGAGATGTCGAAACTCCGGCGCGGCAATGTCATCGCCCGCGAGCGGATGCAGATTCTCTATGACCAGTCGGAGGCGTTCGGTGGCCTTGTCGTCGGCACATCGAACAAGACGGAGATGCTGCTCGGCTACTCAACCGTCTACGGCGATTCCGCCGCCGCGATCCATCCCATTGCGGACCTCTACAAAACGCAGATTCGGCAGTTGAGCGCGGCCGTCGGCGTGCCGCCCGTGATTATCGGCAAGCCGCCGAGCGCGGACCTCTGGCCCGGCCAGACCGACGAGGATGAGTTGCAACTGACCTACGCCGCCGTGGACGAACTGCTCTACGCGCTCGTTGATCGCCGGATGCGCCCGCAGGAGGTGATCGACCGGGGCCTCGCCACGCCGGAGATCGTCAATCGCGTCGTGCGGATGGTGCGGAACGCGCAGTATAAGCGCCGGACACCGCCCATCGCGAAACTCAGCGGGCGCACAATCGAGCAGGACTTCCTCTATCTGCGCGATTGGGGACATTGAGTTTTTCTATTGGTGGCGGCGGGCTTCAGCCTGCCGCAGCAAGGAACGGCAGGCTGAAGCCCGCCGCCACCGGGGAAGTTGGTTGATTCAGTTGGACGAAATACGTAGCCAGTACCCCGAATTATGTGCTTGAGCGTTTCGGTGCATGACTGCCGGTGAGCCAGCGACAGAGCGGTGCGGCGAGTAGGGCGACGACGCCAACGACCACCACCAGACCCACATCCATAAGGAGCATCGCGCGGCCCGGCTGCTGATGGCTCGTGCCCGCCAAGGTGCGCGCGAGCATCGCGAGGCCGACGGTCAGGGACGCCGGGACCACCCACCAGCGCCAGCGCTGCGGCAGGAGCCACGCGATGCCCACCGACAGTTCCGACAGCAGGAGAATGAGCAGCACGATGGTCAGGAATGCCTGCTCGGAGGGGCGTGCGGCGATGCTGGGCGCCACGCCAAAAAGAAGGGCGATGGGGGCGATCAGCGTCCCGGCCCACCCGGCGTCCTCCGACGACAGCACGAGGACCACCCCGATCAGCAAGCAGGTCGCCGCCAGCAACGCCATCCATGTGAATGTCAGCGGCAGCAGGTGTACCGCCACCGGCGCGGCGAGCGCGACGGATTCCACCTGCACATGCAGCCCGAGCAACGGGAAAACTACGATGAGAAGCACAAGGCCCATCGGCCACGTCAGGTGCGCGACGGACAGCTCCCGCACGAACATCGCGGCGGTGCCGACCGCGAGCGCGACCGTCGCTACAACGACGGCGAGGACGGCGACGGATGGCGACGGGAAATGATGCCGCACGACCGCGAGCGCGACGGCGACGATGAAATACGGGATCAGTGCGTCGAGCGCAGCCAACCAGCGGTGCGTGTCGATCGATTGCTGTGGTGGGGCGACCCGTCGCGCCGGTTTCGTGTCGTGCATCGGTGCCGCCCGCTGATTCAGGTGAGTGCCGCGACGACGAGCGGGGCTGTCGTAACGCTGTCGAGCGGCACCCGGACGAGTCGGCCCGCCTCCATGTGGCTGGCGGTCTCCCATCCCGCCTCGCGCAGGGTCTGTACGGCGGCCTCGATGTTCGTGCCGAAGGTGTGCAGCACATGGGTGTCGGAGCCAATCGTCACGTGCTCGCCGCCGCACTCGCGGAAGAGCCGCAGGATATCCGGCCCCGGCATCGGCTCGCGCGCCTCGGTGCGGACGGCGGAGGTATTCAGGTCGAACCCTTTGCCGCGTGCCGCCATCGCGGTGAAGATGCGGGTGAGTTGATCGCGGTTGTAGTCGAGGTCGATCCGGCCGTTGACCGTGTCATACCGCTTGCCGAGATCGAAGTGACCGATCACGTTGAAGAAGTCTTCCGTCGTGACGAGTGCCTCGATCTCATCGAGGTACTGCGCGTAGGCCGCGATGCTGGGGTGCTTGCGCGCCCGCTCGCCGAGGTACTCGCCGTTGATCCAGTGCACCGAGCAGATGACGAAGTCGAACGGCTTGTCCACGAGGTAGGCGCGGACATTGGCGGCGGTCGCGCGGTTCCAGTCCACCTCGGCGGCGGCGAGGATTGTAAGGCGGTCGCCGTAAGTGGCGCGGCACGCCTCAATCTCTTCCATGTACCGGGGGTACTGATTGTGACCGCGATTGCGGTCCGCCGGGTCGTGGTCGATATGGTCGGTGAATGCGACTTCGCGAATGCCGATCTGCAACGCCTTTTCGCAGTACGCTTCCATCTTCACCTGACCGTCGGGCGAGTTGGTCGTGTGGGTGTGGTACTCATACATCCGAAGGTTATCCTCCCTTTCTCAGCAGACATGATACCACGGCCCCGCGCGGGGCATGATGCTATACTCCGGCGGGCGTTGGGGCGCGCAAGGAGAGAGACGTTACCGTATGATGAGTTTTCTGCACGAGTTGCGCCGCGAGTTCGATGGTCAGAACACGCTGGCGAACCTTGTCGTCCATCTTTTCTGGTCCACCATCACCATCGGCGTGGCGGCGCTGCTCGCGCGCCTCGTGAAGCGGCTCGTGCGCCGGATGCTCGCCCGCGCGCGCTTTCCCCGGAATATCGTCGCGCTGGCGGGGAACGGCGTGACAGTCGGCGCGGCGATCCTCTGCGCCGCCTTTGTGCTTACCATCTTCGGGGTGCCGACGGCGGCGGTGGTCACCTCGCTCAGCCTCGCGACCGCCGGGATCGTGCTCGCGTTTCAGGACGTGCTGAAGAACTTCATCGCCGGCATCTACCTGCTCGTCGAGCGGCCCTTCACGATTGGCGATCGCGTCAAGGTGCGCGACGCCGAGGGCGCCGTTGAGGAAGTCTCCATCCGCACGACCGCGCTGAAGACGGACGCCGGGGTGCTCATCCTCGTGCCGAACAACATTATCTTCACAGAGATCGTCTCGAACCGCTCGACGCTCGGCATCGGCCATGCGACGCTGACGCTGACGAATGTGCAGGGCGCGCCGGATGAGATCAGCGCCCGTGCCCGCGCCGCGTTGACGCAGATCGACCGGCTCGCCCCGCAGCCTGAGCCACAGACGAAGATCGTTGCGGTGGGTGACGGCGCGACGGAGATGCAGGTCGAGTTCTGGTATTCCGGGCAGCAGAACCCCACGGCGGAGGCGATCACGCGGTTCGGGGAGACCTTCCCCGACGCGCGGATCACCAGCGGCGGTTGAGCAAGGGAGAGGAGACGGGATGCGCCGCATCGGTGTCTACGGTGGGACCTTCGACCCGATTCACATCGGCCACCTCGTCGCGGCGGCGGAGGTGCAGTACGTCCTCAATCTCGATCAGGTACTCTTTCTCCCTGCGGGCGAGCCGCCGCACAAGATGGGCAATGGCATGACCGCCGCCCGGCACCGCAAGCGGATGGTCGAACTGGCGATTGCCGACAATCCAGCGTTCGGCCTCAGCACCATCGACCTCGATCGCCCCGGCCCGCACTACACCGCTGATGCGCTGGACATCCTGCGGCAGTCGGAGCCGGACGCGCGACTCTGGTTCGTGATGGGCGAGGACACGCTGCTCGATGTGCCGAACTGGCTGCACCCGGATCGCATCGTGCGGCACGCCCGGCTCGCGGTCGTCACACGGCCCGGCTGGAAGGTCGATGTGACGGACCTCGCGATGCTCGACACCGCCATCCCCGGCATCGTGCGCTGCTGCGACTTCGTCCCGATCCCGATGCTCGACATCGCCTCACGCCAACTGCGCGAGCGGCTCCGCTCCGGCGCGCCCAACCGCTACCAACTGCGCGAGACCGTCTGGGCGTACATCCGGGAGCATCAACTGTATCGCACGTCGTAGGGGCCGTGCTCGAACCATCTGCTCCAACTAAATCGACGTATGGTTTCCTCTCATCATAGCCGAGAATGGCAGCAGACTTCGCGCCTATCTCTTGCGGGAGGCTGGAAGCCCACCACCTCTCGGAGAGGGATCTGGCTGCAAACCCGCAGGCTTTTCGTTGCATTCGCTGAGTCGTCTCCCTTTGCAGCACGAAGTTCTAGTGTATGATCAGGAAACCTCCTCGAGCATTGTCAGCATCCCTTCGGATGCGCACCGAAAACCGACGGTTACCACTATTTCCGCCTGCGTCTATCGGGCAGATTTGCCAACATCCCAACATGCTCGACTGCCTCCTCATGAGCGCACACTGCGCCCCATGCGTTGCTCTCCCTCAGCGGTTAGCGAGTGTGGATCTCGGTGGGTAGTCGCTCGTCGCCATAATTCGCGAAGCCCCTTCCGCCCGCTCTTGGTGAGACCCAACTCTCTCTCCCTGCAAGTGCGCAGCGAGTTCACGACGCGGAAGGGCGATTGTTCCAATTACTCGGGTGTATTGCAACTCCAACCGCACTTGCCTTCGTCGACGGACGCTTGGTCGACCAGCAAGTTTCACCAACAATCGCATGGTTCCGTGCCCAAGAATCCGGTGGATCACGACCAGCTCGTGGTGGCGGAGTTGTTCTACGCCCCGATGGAATGGCGTGAACCGCATACGGAATGATCGCCATCGGCGTTGGCTACGAGCGGCGAACCAGCGATACCTTGCGTGCGCTCGGCTTCCCCAATGGCATCAAGGCACGGCTCGCTACTAAGGTCATCGTCACGAAGACTGGTGACCGAATCCACACTTTCGTCAATGGCTCAGCAGGCGGGTATTGTCGCCCAAGTCGTCCCTGAACGCTGCCAAATAATGATCGCTACGCATGGTGCTGGCGGCGTTCGCCGCGCCCGCGAAGAGACGCCGACAGTGTGGTTGCATGCAGGTGCGCTCCGCAGGGATGTGGTGTGGGAGGCAGCGATGAAGCGGAGCAAGACACAAATTCTCAACCCACGGGACACGGTACTCATCGCTGCCCTCACTCTTTTTCTTTCGGCCTGCATATCAGACGGCAGTCCTTCGCCGCCATTGGCGGCGAAGGTGACCCCCACAACCACCGCAGGAAACGGCACGAATGTGGCAAGATTGCAAGAGACCGTTTCACCATCTGCCGCCCTGTGCCCTGTGACATGGCCACCCGACCCAACCGCAATCGCTTCGTCATGCTCCTTACATCAGAGCGCTTGGTCAAAAGGGGAATACCTGGCACACCCGCCGTGTTTGAGACTATGTATCGCGAATGAGTTGGGACCCATGTCCTGAACGTCATTTTGGGGCGTTGACACGCCGCGAGGATTGCCGTACCATACTTCCTTGCGCCGCCGAATTCGGCGGCTTGAATACGCGAAGAAGCGACGAAGCGGCGGGGTTTTCGGACCGCCCGTGGAAGTGACGGAGGG